>DASQID010000020.1:0-11969 GCA_035631775.1 Acidobacteriota bacterium | reverse complement strand
CACGAATCGAGTCATTTCCGAGCGATGCGCCGACACTCCGTTCCTCAAGCACCTTGAGCGAAGCCGGAAGTGCCCCCGATCGCAGCAGCAGGGAGAGGTCTTCCGCCTGCTGTATGGTGAAGCGTCCGTGAATGATTCCTTCAGCTCCGATGGCTTCCTGGATCACCGGCGCGGAACTCGCCACGTTATCCAGCACAATGGCAAGCCTGTCGCCAACATGCTGCTCAGTGGCGCGCCTGAAGAGCTGCGCTCCCTCGGAGTTGAGATAAAACCCGACCGCCGGTTGTCCATTGGAATCCGAGGATCGGCGCGCGGTCTTGAGGTCCTTTCCCGTAATAACGGGAGCCTTGTTCACTACCAAATACTGCAGTCCCGTTTGTTCCCCGCGGTCCTCCCGATACGGAATGATCTCGTATCCGTCCAGGATCCTTCCCCCGTTTGCCTGCAGGGCCGACTCGATGCTGGAGAATGGTCCTCCCTGGTCCTTCTTCACCAGGAGGAGCTGAAGTTGTGCCGTGTTCTCAATCAGCGACTTCACACGGTCCGGATCGTCAATGCCGGGCAGTTCCACAATAATTTGATCCTGGACCTCTTTGCCGGTGCCGCCATATATCTGAAGATTGGGTTCGGAAACACCCAGCGCATCGACACGTCTCCTGATGGTCTCGAGAGCCTGCTTGACCGTCGAATCCTGCGTGTCGCGCAGGTAAGAGGGAAGAAGAGTGAGCGTGTAGTTTGTCTTCTCTTCCGTGACGCTGCTACGGACAGAATACTTCCGGTTATAGGTCGCGTCCAGGAACTGCCGGAAGTCACTCTCCTTGGATGAATCCACCCCGATCACGTCAACCGAATAGCCATTTCCCTTTTTCGAAGAAACGAAAGATACGTTCCGCGATTTGAGCTCCTGGCTAATCCTCTCTGCATCCTGCATCAGATCTTGATTGACGGCGTCATCGGTGACAACCTGCAATACCAGATGGATGCCGCCCTTAAGATCGAGGCCCAGGTTGAGCCGCGATAGTAGGGGAGCACCTTTCTCTCTCGGGCTGATGAACCAATAGAGGCAAACCACCATGACTGCCAGGATCATCAGCAGTTTCCACTTCAGATTCTTTTGCATGGTCCTACCTTATTCGGCGTGCGCCTGGACTCCTGTCGTGTCAGGGTACACACTTCTGATGGGAGAGGCGTTCTCAGTTGCCTTGAGGCTCTTCCGACGATTGAAGTCCCGCCACCGCGTTCTTCGAGACCTCAATCTTCACCTGGTCGGCAATCTTCAGAACAAAAGTCTTGTCTTTGATCCCTGCCACGACGCCATAGATGCCGGAACTCGTGATCACCTTGTCGCCGTTCTTCAGCGCCCCGATCATGGCATCCACCTTCTTCTGCCTCTTGCGCATAGGCATGAAGATCAGGAGATAGAAGATGATGCCGATTACGAGGATCGGAGCAAACTGGATCAGGATGTCCGGAGTCCCTGCCTGCAAGGTCAAGATCGGCTGCCCCATAACCTGAACACAACCTTTCGCAACTTTTCCCTCAGGAGGAAAACCTGGCTGGACTTGCAAGCGTCGTCAGGAGCGACGAATTCAATGGGAGCCGCGTCGGGATCCTTTCTCCCACTTTTCGAGCAACTTGTCATATGAATCAAGCGCGATAGACTGTCTTATTTTCACCATCGTGTCAAGATAAAAGGATAGATTATGCACCGTGTTAAGCACCGCCGACAAGTGCTCTCCGGATAGAAATAGATGCCTCAGATAGGCGCGCGAGTATCGTCTGCAGGTGAGACATGAACAGGACGGATCCAGCGGACCCCCGTCCTCAGCATACACAGCATTCTTGATAAGAATCTTGCCCTCACTTCTGAAGAGACAGCCGTTGCGTGCGTTACGCGTGGGCAGGACGCAATCGAACATGTCCAAACCCAACCCGACCGAATATAGGATGTCTTCCGGAGTTCCCACCCCCATGAGATAGCGCGGCCGGTCCGGCGGAAGAAGGTGGGCTGTCGCCTCGAGTACGTCGCGCCTGAGGTCCTTCGGTTCGCCGACACTGAGCCCGCCCACTGCATAGCCGGAGAATTCCAACTGCAACAGGGCATCGACAGAGCGCTTCCTCAGGTCACTAAACATTCCTCCCTGCACGATACCGAACAACCTCCCCGCCCCGTCGTCATCCTTTCGCCATTCTTCCCGGCACCTCTTTGCCCACCGCATGGAGAGTTCCATGGAGGATTCGGCATCGACCTGACCGCAAGGATACGGGGTGCACTCATCCAGAACCATGGCAATGTCCGACCCGAGCGCTCGCTGGATTTCAATCGCCTTCCCCGGGGTCAGAAAATGAGCACTGCCATCTAAGTGCGAACGGAAGTGCACACCCTCTTCTCGGATCTGACGCAACTCTCTATGGCTGAAGACTTGGTAACCGCCGCTGTCGGTGAGAATCGCGCCGTTCCAGGACATGAATCGGTGCAATCCCCCAAGCCGCTCAATGCGCCCATGGCCCGGCCTCAGATACAGATGGTACGTGTTTGCGAGAATCAGGCGGGCATCGAGAGCCTCCAGCCACTCGAGGGGCATCGCCTTCACGGCTGCCGATGTGCCGACAGGCATGAACACCGGCGTCGGCACGTCGCCGTGAGCCGTGTGCAAAACGCCGAGACGCGCCCGTGAGGTGGCGTCCTGGTGCAGCACTTCGAAGAACGGTCCCTTCATCCTTGATCCATCCGGTGGCTATCTCTCGCACTCTTCGCGTCTCGACGGCAGCCCTATTGGAACTTACCGCGGCCAAAAAGTGCTTGCGCGCGCGAGCATAAATTTACATTCTTGCGCCAGCCCTTATGTGTTCTTCTGGTGTTATATAGTAAGAGCATGCGAATTGGAATCGTGGGTGCGCGGCTGTCAGGTTCGTACGCAGCCTTGCTTCTGGCACAGCAAGGCCACGAAGTCCTGCTGTTCGACGATTCCACACATAAAGAAAAGCCTTGCGGCGGCGGGGTGACTGCCAAAGCCGTCGGCACCATGCCCTGGTTTCGGGAAAATCCGCTCCCGCATACTCAGATCGAATTGCTGCGCCTGATGACGCTCGATGGCCGCAGGAGCGATGTCCCGCTGCATCATCCCATCCGCATCTTCTCTCGTTTGACCCTCGACTCCGCGTTGCGAAAATGCGCGGTGAACAGCGGAGCCCGATTGCTCGATGCGCGCGCCCGGGGATTTGTCCGCACAAAAGGCGGCTGGGTTGTCCAGACTTGCGGGCAGGAGTTCGAAGTGGACTTCCTGGTCGGAGCCGATGGCGCAACAAGCTCGGTGCGCAGTGCGGTTACAGGGAAGTTTCTTGCCACGGACGTCTCGCTGGCACTTGGATTCTACCTGCCGGGACAGCATCATCGGGATACGATCATCACGGTATTTCAGGAGAGCGGCTTCATGGGCTACCTGTGGTCCTTCCCACGTGTAGACCACGTCTCTGTGGGGATCCTGTGTTGGCTGCCGCTGGCAAATGCAGCCGACATGCGCCAGCGCGTGCTCGAATTCATCTCCGAGAAATATCCTAACTTCACAGCACAGAAAAAGCTCTACGCAGCCCGGATTCCCTGTCTCAGTCACCGCTCAATCGCCCGGCAACGGGTCTGCGGGGAGAATTGGGCCCTCCTCGGGGACGCCGCTGGCTTTGTGGATGCCATAACAGCAGAGGGCATTTCATTTGCGCTCCGCTCCGCCGAACTTCTTGCGGAGTCCATACGCCGCGGAGCGCCGCAGTTTTACGAGTCTGCCTGGCGCGAGGACTTCGGCGCAGATCTCATGAGGGCGGCCGAGTGGCGGGATCGTTTCTATGGAGGCACAGTCCTCCTGCATAGCTTCATCGGTCGCGCTTTGCAGGCACTACGCCACAGCGCCACCGTTCGCTCTTTGACCGATGACCAAATCTGTGGTCTGCGATCCTATGAACAGCTGCGGAGACAAATCATCCTCAGGAGCCCGCGCATCCTGCTGGAAGCTCTCCGCCACAAGCTACCCTGGTAATAGACAGATGCGTCCCCACTCAGGGCTGGCGCAAGAATAACTTCACATTTTGCTGCTGGCCCCCAGGCCCGCTGGCGAGGCGCGAGCGACGAGCTATACCCGGGGTGGTATGTGAGGAGCGAGCAACAAAGCCAGCGGGCCTGCGGGCCACAGCCTGAAGGGGCGCGACGGTGCTCGCGCCAAAATGTGAATTTATTCTTGCACCAGCCCTTAGTTCAAGCTTGCCGCCTGACCGCTCTGACGTATCCAGTATATCGAGCTGCTGTCTGCGAGGAAGATGTCTTCGCCTGAGGTTGCCACCCCTACTAGAGTCGGAGCCGCGATGTGATGCCGCACCTCCAGAGTGGCAGGATCAAACCTGAAGATGCCCTTTTTCCCTTCATAGGAAGTGGCTACTAATAGCTGGCCGTCGGGCAGGAATGCCATTCCCTGAGGCCTGGCCAAGCCGCGCAGCAAGACCTCCGATTTGCCCTGGGCTGAGATTCGATATAGTGAATCGCGCATGGAGAAAGTGGGCCCCGTCACATAGAGGCGATCCAGGCTGTCCATGGCTAGATGATATGCAGAAACGCTCGGCTCAAGCAGAGCAAATTCCTCCCGATTTCCCGACGGGTCGATTCTGTAAATCTTTCCACTCCGATCTCCGACATACAGAAAGTTTTTGGAATCGAATATGATCCCGCAGGCGATCCCCAGTTCGTCTGCTACCACCTCCAGTTCCTCTGATTCTGTATACCGATACACTACTCCGTCATTCCGACTCGAAATGAAGAGGCGCCCTTCCCTGTCAAACGCGAGGCCCGTCGGATTCATGATTTCGCAGCTCAGCGGCACTTTTTCCCCGCTGCGCCTGATCCTGACAACCGGCTGGGCGACCTGCTGCCCTCTGCTGCCACTGATCGTCGTGATAATACTCCCGTCCGGTGCAATCACGGGATTTGTAACCGGATGAAGCCCGGATGCAAGGCAACCGGCATGCGTGAACGGATGGACTTCCGAACTGTCTGTTCCAACCCTGAGGGAAACACCGGGCTTGTCGGACTTATCCGGTATTCGAACTATCACACGCTCCTGAGAAGCGGAGACGATGTTTGCCTCCGTCTCCCCAAACAAGACCTTTGAAGACAGCAGCAGGTCAGGCCGGAATCCCTTGCACAGGATAGTGAGCTCTCCCCCGGGCACACCCAGGGAAGGGCTAACCATTGTAATGTGAATGTCTTGTGACATCATGTGGCGCGAATTATGGCATTCCCCCGCGGGGAGATCAAGTTGACAAGCCTATCACCCGCCAATAACATTGTGTGTTTGGCCTATCGGCATTTTCATGTGCGGGGGGAATCCGTCCTTGCCGGCGGAACAACAGGAATCCATTGTGGTTCTGGGAGCCAGAGTCCACAATCTCAAGAACATAACAGTCGAAATTCCGGCCAACTCACTCACGGTTGTGACGGGCGTATCAGGCAGCGGCAAGAGCAGTCTGGCGTTCGATACGCTTTACGCGGAGGGTCAGCGCCGATATGTGTCCTCTCTCTCCGCCTACGCTCGCCAATTTCTCGAGCGGATCGACCGTCCCGATGTCGATGACATTCGTGGCATCTGCCCCGCACTCGCCATCCGCCAGAAAAACTACTCGCGCAACCCTCGATCCACAGTGGGGACGGTAACCGAGGTCAATGATTATCTTCGTCTGCTGTACTCGCGCATCGGTGTCACCCACTGCCACTCATGCGGACGTATAGTGGAAAAAGACACTCCTGATAAGATCGCAGATTTCGTGATGTCGCTGCCCGCCGGCACTCGGTTCTATGTGTGTATGCGTCTGTCTTTGGAGGAACCACAGGCGTCCCGCCAGGTTCAGCGGCGCGCCTCCGTCGCTTCCCGCCGCGTCTCTCGCCCAGAGGAGCAGTTGGGTGTCATCCTGCCGGGGCTTCAACAGCAAGGCTTCGTGCGTCTTCTCATTGGGAGCCGCACTGTCGAACTTTCCAATGCGGTTGAGGCGCTGCGAGGAAGCGAGCAGAAAGAGGTTCATGTCGTAGTTGACCGCCTTGTCGTACAGGACGACATTCGCAAACGTCTGGTTGATTCTCTGGAAGCATGTGGACGGGAAGCGGATGGCCGAATCGAGATTTTGCTAATGTCCGATGATCCCCATGAGACTGAACCTCTGCTGGAGAAGAACTATCCTCAAATTCGTTGGGTGCGCCATCCCGCCGGGATTCTCGTCAAATTCAGCGAGCGCTTCGAATGCCAACTGTGCCGTCTGAGTTATGAGGAGCCTGAACCGAGACTGTTTTCCTTCAACAACCCGTTCGGTGCCTGTCCGGAGTGTCAGGGATTCGGCAACACGATCACGCTTGATCTCAACCTGGTGATTCCCGACGGATCGAAGGGCCTTTCCCAACGAGCCGTGAATCCCTGGACAAAGCCCCGGTATCGGCACTATCAGACTCGGTTGATTCAGTTTGCCCAGCGGGAAGAGATACCTACCGAAGTTCCGTGGAGTGAGTTGTCGGAAAAAGACCGGGATCTCGTAATTCACGGCAAGGGCAGTTTTACAGGGATTCTGGGATTCTTCGAGGCGCTCGAGGAAAAGAAATACAAAATGCATGTGCGCATTTTTGTCAGCCGCTACAGGGGCTATGCAACGTGCATGAGTTGCCGTGGCGAAAGACTCCGTCAGGAAGCCCGCGATGTCACTGTCGGCGGCAAGAGGATTAGCGAGGTCACACAGCTGACAACCCGGCAGGCGTCAGAGTTTTTCTCCGGGCTCCGGCTTACTCCACAAGAGTTGGCGATCACCGGGAAGATACTGGATGAGATTCGCCACCGACTTGCCCTGCTGGTCAAAGTGGGCCTTGACTATATCACCCTTGATCGCCTCTCCTCCTCCCTCTCCGGTGGGGAATCCCAGCGTATCCAGTTGGCGACATCGCTCGGTTCAACCCTGGTCGGCGCACTATACGTTCTGGACGAACCAAGTATCGGGCTGCACCCGAGAGACAGCCAAAGGCTGATTGAAATCCTCAGAAGCCTGAAATCGCTAGGCAACACGGTCCTCGTCGTCGAGCATGACCCCGAAATCATGGGTTCGGCGGACTACGTTATAGATCTGGGTCCGCGGGCAGGAGAATTCGGTGGCCAGGTCGTTTATCAGGGAAAGCTTGGACCGCTGCTGGAGGATCCAAAATCACTGACCGGCCGCTACCTCCGCGGGGAGTTGAAGATCACGACCCCATTGTTCCGACGAAAGCCCAACGGGCGCTACCTGGAAATCCTCGGCGCGCGCAAGCACAACCTCAGGGGGTTGGATGTCTGCATTCCTTTGGGAATGTTCGTCTGTATCACCGGCGTCAGCGGCAGCGGCAAGTCAACCCTCGTACATGACGTCTTGTATGCAGCTGTCCGCAGGGCCAAGGGCGAGTCGACCGAGACCACGGACGGCTGCTCGGCCCTGCGCGGTGTTGAACAAATCGCAGAAGCGGTTCTCGTTGATCAATCCCCCATCGGAAGGACGCCGCGTTCCAATCCAGTAACCTATATAAAAGCGTTCGATGACATCCGGGAAATATTCGCCGAAACCCGCGATGCCTACGCCCGCAACCTCGGCCCGGGACACTTTTCGTTCAACCTGGCTGGAGGGCGGTGTGAATCATGCCAGGGAAGCGGCACGATCACCGTCGAGATGCAGTTTCTCGCCGATGTCGACCTGATCTGTGACGAATGCAAGGGCAGGAGATTCAAAAGCAAGGTTCTGGAGGTGAAGTACAAAGGCAAAAACATCGCAGAAGTTCTTGACCTCACGGTCCACGAAGCGATCGATTTTTTTGCGGGCAACCCGCGGCTCATTCGGAAGCTGAAGGTGCTCGAGGAAATCGGCCTAGGATATCTGCGTCTCGGGCAGTCCGCCACATCCCTCTCAGGAGGGGAGGCTCAACGGATAAAGCTTGCATCATTCATCGCACGAAAGAACGCACCTCACTCGCTGTACATTTTTGATGAGCCGACCACCGGCCTTCATTTCGACGACATCCGAAAGCTGCTTGCGGCGTTCGATAAGTTGGTCAATTCCGGAAACTCCATTGTGGTGATAGAACACAACCTTGACGTGGTCAAAATGTCCGACTGGGTCATCGATCTGGGACCCGAGGGCGGCGCGGAGGGCGGTCGCATCGTATTCCAGGGATCGCCGGACGACCTGCTCAACTGCCAGGATTCCCACACTGCCCGATTCCTCAAGCGTTACCTGAACGGTTCAACCCAACTATTGAACAAAACGAAATAAATCTGTCTTTAGTGTGTCTGATCGTGCCGAGGGCCATGAAACTTCCATCTATCTGACGAAAAATCGTGAGACTTGGGTCAGATGCATTTGTGCTATGATGTGCCAGCCCCTGCAATGTTGGTGATGGCAAAAATTGTTTGAGCCAACATTCTATTTGAATGGGAGTTCGAATCGCTCTGTGGTGTGCAAGCTTTTCCTTCGGGAACCATGATTGCCTGAAGCAGAGCTGAGAACGCCCCCTTGTGAACAAGGTTCAAATAGATTCAGCCACACGGCAGCGCGGGGGCTTTTCTATTTGAGTACACCTGGCAACGTCTTGCTTGATGTCGACACCGCAGCGAGGCTGCTTAGAATGGATCATTAGAAGATGAGGGTTCTCTTTATAGGGGACATATTTGGAAAGCCGGGCAGAAGGATCCTACAGGAAAAGCTCCATGGCCTCATTCAAGAGCACAGAATCGATTTCTGTGTAGCCAACGCCGAAAATGCTGCCGGCGGCTTCGGCATTACTCCACAGATAGCGGATGAGCTGCTGCGCTCTGAAATAGATCTCCTCACATCGGGCAATCACATCTGGGACAAACGCGCGATTATTCCCTACCTCGCCAGCCAGCCAAGGCTGTTGCGTCCGTACAATTATCCGGCTTCAGCTCCCGGAACGGGAATCTTTGTCGGCGACAGCGCGTGCGGAGTCCGTTTGGCCGTCATCAATATACAGGGCCGCGTGTTCATGCCCACTCTGGATTGCCCCTTTGGCACGGGCACAGCTGCCGTCGAATACGCGCGAACGCAGACAAAGGTGATAATTGTAGATTTTCACGCCGAGGCGAGTTCAGAGAAGCAGGCTTTCGCCTGGTACATGGATGGGCGGGTCAGCGCAGTATTGGGTACGCATACGCACGTGCAGACGGCTGATGAGAGAATTCTCCCCAAAGGAACAGCATTCATGACTGATGTGGGAATGACGGGACCCCACGACTCCATCATCGGCTCCGTGCCTGACCTGGCTCTGGACCGCTTTCTTCGGCAGATGCCGACACGCCTTGAACCCGCCAGTGGAAACCTCCGCCTCTGCGGCGCTGTAATCGAAATCGACGAATCCACCGGACGGGCTCGTGGAATCCTGCGCCTGAACGTCGCCGAGACGAGAGGCTGAGTTCTTCCGCCCATCAAAAGCAGCGAGCAGCAGGCAGATGGCGGCACGCTGCCTTTCGTTGCCGCAACTGCCATCTCAAGCTAACCCTTTTCCAGCTGCCGCATTCTGCGCGCCTTGCCAGCTCAGGGAACACTGCATATGGAGGATTTGTGGCTTGGATAATTCGGCATTTGCAGCAGGCGGCGTTCAGGCTAGGAAGCGATCGAGCATCGAGACGCACTCGAGAGAGCGCCGGCTCAGGGCCTCGTCAATCTTCTTCAACTCTTCTTGAGCATGCTCAAGATCATCAGAAAGGCCCAAGGCTACCAGGATGGCGACTTTCAAGGTGTCCACGGCACCCGTGGATTCGGCAACTTCACGCATCCTCTTGTCCAGATCGATACAGAGCTGAAGGAGACGCTCAGGATCTCCGGTGGTTCGGAAGGAGTATTCCCGGTCGTAGATCTTGACCTGAACAAATCCGGGCTCCGGGTTGCTCATCGGAAATCCTTGATCTAAATGTGGGCGGCATCGGAAAGTCAAAAGCGCGGCCGGACCCATCAGTCAGGGTCTGTGTGCGACCACGGATTTTGGATTCATCGGAAGTGCCCGCCCTCTTTAATGGACTTCCAGGGTGGCCAGGAGATTCAGCGCCTTCTCCACACGTTCGCGCAGTTCCTCTCGCTCCTTCTGCAGGTGGCCCAGATTATCGTTGAAGGCACCTTCTCGCTCCTGAAGGATCTGCATGTCGCCCTTGAGCTTTTGATTCTCGGCCCTGAGGGTTTCATTTTCCTTGCGAACGGTTTTGAATGCTTCCACCACCCTGTAAATCTTGTCTTCCAGATGGCCAAAGCGTTCGAGCCCAGTCGGCTCCCACTCGGGTTTCGTCTCGGTCATAATTGCCTATCTGCGTTCAGCGCCGTAAGTATTACGAAGATAAGTTAAGACATTATCGCCAAAGCCTTGCACACGGTCAACCGTGAGGGTACGCTCCCGATCCTGGAAGGTTAACCGCAGTGTCATGGCAATCTTGCCGGCGGGGATGTTTTCACCTTCATATACGTCTATGAGATCGATTGAGATCAACTCGGCAATCCCGAGGCTCAGGATACCACTTCTCAGCTGTTCATATGCGACATCAATGCCGAGGACGAGCGAAAGATCCCGTTCCATGGACGGGTACTTCAGCAGCGGCTCGTACCGCACTGGTCTGAAGGCACGCTTGAATAACTCCACAAAGTCGATCTCGGCGAGGTAAACAGGTTGCCGCAGTTTATGGAGTTCCTGAAGCCCGGGATGCAGGCCGCCCAGTACACCCACCCTCGTACCGGCCAAGAGAATGACAGCAGTATTGGCCGGATCCAGCCATGGGATCCCCTGAGCGGCAACGATGTCCAGCTCCTCGCTCCGCAGGCTCCTCATGAGTGTTGTGACGGCACCTTTCATGTGGAAGAAATCATAGCTATCGGTCATGGTGTGCCAGTTACGGCCGCCCATGCCTCCAGTACCCAGTATGCCGAGGGCCTCTCTTTCCGTCGGACTTCCCTCTTGCATTCGATACACCCGACCTATTTCGAACAGCCTCACCTCTTGCTGATCGTAATTGAAGTTGCGTTTGGCTGACTTTACCAGGCCTGCGGCCAGTGTCGTCCGCAAGAATTCAGTGTCTTCGGTCAAAGGATTGCGTATTGCCACTCTCTCTGCAGGCTCCACTGGCGGGAACTGCCGATGTTCGGTCTCCCCGGCAAAGCTGAGGTTGATGGCCTCTGAGTACCCCAATCCACGCAAGCCCTCTCGCACAGCGTTCTCGAATTCATAGACGGGCGAGTGTTGTCCGGCACTGTGGATGGGGGGAAGAGTCGTCGGAATGTTCTGATAGCCATGAAGTCGCGCCAATTCTTCGATCAGATCGGCTTCCAATTCCATGTCAGCACGCCACGTGGGACAGGTAGCCAGCCAGGCTCCTCCTCCCTTTCTGTGGAGTTTGAAGCCCAACCTCACCAGAGTGCCTTTGATGAACTCATCTGTGAGTTGCACGCCGAGGAGAGACTCTGCCCGTTCACGCCGGAGAGGGATCTGGATCGGATCGATCTTCGAGGGATAGACGTCCTGTACGCTGCCTGCAATCTTCCCTCCGGCAAGCCTTTCAATCAGATAGCACGTTCGCGCAATCGCCGGGACGGTCCTTTCCCAATCCGCGCCTCGTACGAAACGATAGCTGGCCTCGGTAGACAGCCCCAGTCTCTTCGAGGTACGCCTTATCGAAGCCGGTTGAAAATACGCGCACTCCAGCAGAACCGTGCGTGTTGAACTCGAAATCTCGGAATTGGTGCCCCCCATCACGCCGGCAATGGCGACAGGGCCTCTTCCGTCATTGATCAGAAGCATCTCTTCATCGAATTCGCGCTCAATGCCGTCGAGCGTCTGCATGCGCTCCCCACGGAGGGCCCGTGACACGACGATCTTTCCGTCGCGCAGAAGCTCAAAATCGAACGCGTGCAGGGGATGACCCATTTCGAGC
>DASQID010000019.1:0-7604 GCA_035631775.1 Acidobacteriota bacterium | reverse complement strand
CTGATAAGCTTGTTTCGACCGACCCCCCATACTATGACAACATCAGTTACGCCGACCTGTCGGACTTTTTTTATGTCTGGCTCCGGCGCTCGCTGAAGCCTATCTTCCCCGACTTATTTGCGACGCTGGCCGTACCCAAGTCTGAAGAGTTAGTCGCCACAGCATATCGCCATGGCAGTAAGGAGAAGGCGGAGAGATTCTTCCTTGAAGGGATGACGCAGGCGATGCGTCGAATCGCCGAGCAAGCACATCCGGCGTTCCCGGTTACCATTTACTATGCATTCAAGCAGTCTGAAAGCGATGGCGATGAAGGAACTACCAGCACTGGCTGGGACACTTTCCTCGATGCGGTGATCCACGCCGGTTTAGCCATCAGCGGCACCTGGCCTATGCGTACTGAAGGTTCGGGCCGGATAGTTGCGCTGGGCACCAATGCCCTCGCTTCAAGCATCGTCCTCGTCTGTCGACCTCGCCTGGCCGATGCGCCTACCATCGGGCGTCGCGAGTTTGTCACGGCGCTCAAACCTGACTTGCCTGTAGCGCTCGCCCACCTTCAGCGCGGCAACATCGCCCCGGTGGATCTGGCGCAAGCCGCCATTGGCCCTTGCATGGCAGTCTACACCCGATACTCGCGAGTGCTCGATGCCGAAGGCAAGCCGCTTTCGGTGCGCGAGGCACTCTCTCTTATCAACCAGACCCTCGACGAGGTTTTGGCAGAACAGGAAGGGGACTTCGATGCCGATACTCGCTGGGCAGTGGCATGGTTTGAGCAAATGGGATTTATGGAAGGTGAATTCGGCGTAGCCGATGTGTTGGCCCGTGCAAAGAACACCAGTGTCGATGGCATGGTTGAGGCCGGAATCGTTGCCTCAGGCCGAGGCAAAGTGCGGCTGTTAAAGCCATCCGAATTGTCGCCTGAATGGGATCCAGAGACAGACACTCGTTTGACGGCGTGGGAGATGGTTCATAACCTGATCCGTGGCTTGGAAACCGGCGGCGAAAGCGCGGCCGCAGCGCTCGTGGCCAAGCTCGGCAGTAAAGCCGAGACCGCCCGCGAACTCTGCTACCGCCTATACACGATCTGCGAACGTAAGAAACGAGCGGCAGAGGCCCTTGCTTACAATGGACTGGTACAGAGCTGGCCAGAAATCGTGCGACTTGCACAGGAAGGTGGCAGACCCCGTTCCAGGCAAACCGAAATGTTCGAGCAGGAGTAGACCATGGCAATTACCAATCACGAACGAGTCGGTAAAGCGATGGATCTGTTGAGGGCAGGTCTTGCGCCTTTTGTGGAAAGAGAATTTCGTGAGGTGTTCGCGGACGCGGCTCTCACGCAAGCACGACGTATAGTGGGGGAAGACCGGCTACTCGCCAACAAGCCCCTCCCCGAATGGGACGCTACCGCGCTACTCAAACTGATGTGGGAAGGGTGGAATGAGGTATTCCGCCGAGTCCTGGGCCACGCTGAACGGAGCCTGATCAGCGAACTACGCGAATTGCGCAACAAATGGGCACACCAGGAACCATTTTCGACCGACGATGCCTATCGTGGTCTCGATTCGGCAGGGCGCCTGCTTACGGCAGTGTCTGCTCCGCAGGCGGATGAGATCGAAAAGATGAAAATGGAGCTGTTGCGCCTTCGATTCGATGAACAGGTGCGCGGAGAGAAGCGCAAGAGCGCAGGCACCGCCATTGAGAGCGCCTCCTCCACCAACCTGAAACCATGGCGCGAGGTTGTAACGCCGCATAAAGATGTTGCCAGCGGGCACTATCAGCAAGCGGAGTTCGCTGCCGATCTTTGGCAGGTGCACCTCGGCGAGGGAACAGACGAGTATCGAGACCCGGTCGAATTCTTTCGCCGGACCTATCTGACCGAGAGTCTGAAGCGTATGCTCGTCGGAGCAGTACGGCGGCTCGCAGGACAAGGCGGCGACCCGGTAGTCCAGCTGCAAACGAATTTCGGCGGCGGGAAAACTCACTCGATGCTGGCCCTGTATCACCTCTTCTCCGGTATTGCTCCGAACGAATTGCCGGGGGTTGATAGCATCATGCAAGAAGCCGGCGCGAAAAAACTCTCGTCTGTCCGCCGCGTCGTGCTGGTTGGCAACAAGATTTCACCCGGCAATCCGGTTACCAAATCCGACGGCACAAAAGTGCGCACGCTCTGGGGTGAGCTGGCGTGGCAGCTTGGCGGAAAGAAAGCCTTCGCGCGGGTCGCGGCCGATGATGCGAAGGCGACCAGCCCGGGCGACGTTCTGCGCGAACTGTTCAAAGAATATGGTCCTTGTCTCGTGCTTATCGACGAATGGGTAGCCTATGCGCGACAACTCCACGACCAAACCGATCTGCCTGCAGGCACCTTCGAGACGCAGTTCACATTTGCCCAGGTCTTGACCGAATCGGCCAAGCTCGCGAAAAACTGCCTGCTCGTCATCAGCCTCCCGGCATCAGACACCACGGGATCGCCGCATACCCAGGCAGATGATTCGGAGGTTGGCGGACAACGCGGCCGCGAGGCGCTCGACCGTTTACGCAACGTGGTAGGAAGGGTAGAGTCTTCGTGGCGCCCGGCAAGCGCGGAAGAGGGATTCGAGATCGTCCGCCGCCGGCTGTTCGAACCGCTCGCCGATCCAGCCCAGTTCAAGGACCGCGACGTAGTGGCACGAGGCTTCGCTGATTTCTACCGCTCGCAGCACCAGGAGTTCCCACCCGACTGCCGCGATTCCGATTACGAGAGGCGCATTAAAGGAGCTTACCCGATCCACCCGGAAATTTTCGATCGGCTGTACACAGATTGGTCCACGCTGGTGAAATTCCAACGCACGCGCGGAGTTTTGCGGCTGATGGCGGCAGTAATCCACAGCCTGTGGGAGAAAGGGGATAAAAATCCGCTCATCCTGCCTGCGAACATCCCAATCGACGACCCGCGCGTCCAGTTCGAGCTGACGCGCTACCTCTCGGATAACTGGGTACCTGTGATCGAGAAGGACGTGGACGGTCCGAACTCGCTGCCGCTACGCCTGGACGGCGAGTTGCCCAACCTCGGCAAGTTTGCGGCATGCCGGCGCGTGGCCCGCGCGATCTATCTTGGCTCTGCGCCTACGGCAGCAGCCGCACATCGCGGCCTCGAGGACCGGAGTATAAAGCTTGGCTGCCTGATGCCGGGAGAATCGCCGGCTGTTTTCGGCGATGCGCTAAGGCGGCTCGCGGGGGCAGCGACATATCTCTACCAGGATGGCCCTCGGTATTGGTATTCAACTCAGCCCACCGTGACGAAACTAGCGGAGGATCGGGCCGAGCAGCTCAAGCGCGATCCCGACAAGGTCGTGCACGAACTGGATCGGCGCCTGCGCACCGACCTGCGCCTTACAGGAGACTTCTGCCGTGTCCACCCGATGCCGCATTCGGGACAGGATGTACCGGACGACCTCGATTGCCGGCTCGTTGTGCTTGATATCGATCACCCCTACACCAAGGATCCTGTGTGCCCGGCGGAAATGGCCGCTAAAGCGATTCTTGATTCCCGCGGCAGCTCACCCCGACTGTTTCGCAATGCGCTCGCCTTTCTGGCCGCAGACAAGACGCGGCTGCAGGACCTCGACGAGGCGGCACGCCGGTTTCTCGCATGGGAATCGATCATCGCCGAAAAGGACACGCTGAATCTCGATCCCCAACAGGTAAAGCAGGCTGAAACACAAAAGACTGCCGCTGATAGTGCTGTGACGGCACGGATTCCGGAAACGTACCAGTGGCTTCTCGTGCCTATCCAGGCTAAGCCTCAGGCGGCGATGGAATGGCAGGCAATCCGGCTCTCAGGACAGGATGCACTGGCAGTGCGCGCGAGCAAGAAGCTCCGTCAGGACGAATTGTTGATCACCGGCTTTGCTCCCACACGCCTTCGGATGGAATTAGACGGAATACCGCTCTGGCGCGGCAACCACGTCGCTCTCAAACAGCTTGTCGAGGACTTTGCGAGGTACACCTACCTCCCGCGTCTGAAGAATCCGGCGGTACTCCTCGCCGCTATCCAGGATGGCCTCGGTCTGCTTCTGTGGCAGCAGGAATCATTCGCTTATGCAGACAGCTATGACGAGGCATCGGAGCGATATCGCGGACTGCGCTGCGGCCGCCTTGCCAACATTTCCGAAGCAAATCTTTCCGGCTTGCTCGTGCGGCCGCAGCCTGCCTACAAGCAATACGAAGCCGATAGCGCCGCTGCCAATGCCGCCGCAGGAACGACTGGTGGAGCTGCGGCGACATCGACCGGTACTGGGCCCGCTCCAGCGATCACGAAACCAGAAAAACCGGTGCCTGCAAAATCTCCAAAATTGAAGCGGTTCCATGGCAGCGTGACCCTGGATCCGACGCGCGTCGGCCGCGATGCCGGCAGAATCGCTGATGAAGTCATCGCCCATCTCGTGGGGTTGGTGGGATCTGATGTTTCGATTACACTCGAAATCGCAGCAGAAATACCGAGTGGCGCCCCGGAAAATGTAGTCCGCACGGTCACAGAGAATGCCCGGACGCTTAGATTCACTGATCAAGGATTCGAATCGGACTAGGACAAACGAGACTATGCGCTCCCTCGCAAAAGAGGCTATCGATAATGATCACCATGCAGATCTCAGCTCTTCCTTGGGTCGATATAAGGAGCGAGATCGCGGTCGGCCCCATTGCGTTTTGGCATTACGCGTCAAATGCCCACCGTCGGATCGCTGATAGCTCCCTAAGAAATCATCTGGATCGATATTTCCGAAGTTATGTCGACCATGAAGGCAAACCTGTGGAAACCATCTCGGTGTGTTCACATGGTCCCGACGATTTCCGCGTTCTTACGGCCGGAGAATGGCTGGAGCTGCGAAGTGCCGTCGACGTGCTGATTTTTTCCTCCGTTGCACCACAGACGCGGCTGGCTGTCATTCGCAACAACAGGAGTTGGGGGCCACCGAGTGCCAATCGCTTTGAGCTGATTACACAGAATTTCCAGGTCGGTGATGATCATGTGGCCGTGAGAGCAGGCAGCCTGCTTTCAGCAGGATACCAATTGGGTCAGATTACATTCCCAGAGCCGTGGGCAATGGGCGGGGGATTATTTGACTACGACAAGAGATTGCTTGATGGCTTCAACAAGGTGTTCGAGCCAGCATTCCCGGCAGCCACTCGTGACCGCCTATTTCGAAGCCTGGAGTGGTTTCGACTGGCCCATATGGAGGGAGCAGAGGTTTCCGATTTGTCCCGAATTGTCATGCTCGCGACCGCATTTGAGATTCTCCTCCAGTTTCCTCAAGAAGGCAAAAGGCAGCACTTCATTAAATATGCCGAGTCAGTGATTGCATCCCCCGCCTTTAAAACAGGGGTTCGAATGAATCCTCGCGGCAAATCGTTCACGTATAGTTTGGCCGGGTGTTGGGCCTCTGATTTTTATGAGTTGCGAAGCAAGATTGTCCATGGAGATGCTGTTACGAGCACTGAAGTTGTCTACAAGGACTGGATTACTCAGTTTGTCGTGGCCGACATGGTATTTTGGGAATGCATGGTACGTACGCTTTTCGACCATGGCTGCCTTGGCGACGATGTTCGTTCGTGCGCGAAGGATTTTGACAAGCTGGGATCTGGAACTCCCTCATGCGTCGATACCGTGATCCGTTCTTTTTTGGGATTTGAGGAGATGCATGGGGCCCTTGGGTGGCTCCCTTGAACTTACGGGTTGACCGCAAGAATGCTCGCGGTCCTCGCCTATTCTCCGACGACTTTCTCAGTCAGTCCTTCGACCTCGCCGATGAGGTCGCGAATACTGGCATCGGTTTCCGCTGCCTTGCTTACGTTGATGTAAAAACTACCTTTCACTAGGACAGTTTTGGCTCTCATGTGGAGGTATGCATCGAGGTTTGCATCACAAGAAGCACCCGTGCGCGCCTCAGCCCACCCAGCGGACTTGTACCAGAGCAGATCTCCGACTTCATGGTGAATAGGATTTCTAATCTGCCTGGCTAGAAACTGCACCTGGTGTAATGCGAGGTAATTTTCTAGCGCCTTCAGCCTTTCGATAACGGCCGGCGCGAGAGTCACGACGGCCCGTGCCCGTTCGGCATCCAACGATCGCAAGAGCGCCCGCATACGACCTGGCTCCGAAGATTGAATCAGATCCTGCGCTTCGAGTACGGACCGAAGCGCCAGGGCGCGTTCAATTCCGCTGTTCCGCCCTCGCCACTTGACGACGGCGAGCGATGACAGGAGGGCGAGCCAAAGCGTTCCATCCGCGACGATTCTCATGAAATCCGTGTCCCTGCCCTCAGCCTCATAGCGCTTTCTGATACAGGCGAGGAGTCCATGCTTTTCTGAACCGGAACTTCGTCGAAAAAGCAGATCACATATAGTTACGGTCCAGTCTCTGGCCCGCTCAGGGTTGACCCAGCTCAAACGCCGTCCCCTGAACGCAATCGCGAGGGGAAAAGCCGCAGCCTGAACCAGTTGTGTGGCCGTAGCATTAGCTGCGAACTCAGGGCTACCCATACGTGAGAGGAAATCCTCAATCTGGGCGTGTAGGCGTGTTTTGTATGATTCCCGAATTTTTGAGTCCTGAGGCTTCTCGGGGTGTTTCTCTTTCTTCTTCTTATCGTCTCCCTGGCCGTCCGGATCTGATTCATCGGATTCCGACTCCTCGTCGCTATTGGTCTCCGGCAGGTCAAATAGCGCGCGCATGACTCCCGCAAGAGAGAAAGACAGGTCTGAGTGGATTCCTCCTACCATTTTGGGATCTTTGAGTTCCTCGATCGACTTGATCAATTCGAGAGGATTCACGGGTTCGACTCTGTCCGAATCCGCTGATTTGTCAGCTCCCTTCTTTTGTGTCCCGTGACCCACAGGGTCGGGAAAAGACTCCGGTTCGGTAATAAGCGCTAACGCAATCTCCTGAATTCGAGCAAGCATTCTTTTCTGTTCTGTCTGATTCTGATTGCGTCCTAAAGTCAGGATTGGTTCCCAACGTCTGGCTTTCGAAGCGATGGCGAGTTCTCTGACGTCATTGATCCATTTGAAATACCGCGCATGTTCCCTTCCCTCAGAGCGGAGAATCACCGTACCGAAAAGCGTTCGTGCGTCGCCTGAGAGATCCCCTAACTCTGCCGCCCAAACGCGACCATCGCCGTGCACATTGCGCATGATGATGGGGAGACCATGCTCAGGCAAGAATTCGACCGTGAGAGCCGCCGGCAAGCCCGCCTTAAATCGCAACATGATCTCCCCTGTATCCGAGTGCCATTGGATATCTGGAGAATCAGAAAAAGGCTTCAATGTCGTCGTGGGCTGTTGAACCATCGTCGCGAAACCCGTCTGCAAAGTTACGGGTTTGAGATCGTCCGATTCAAAGAGGTTCAAAATTGCCGGATATTCGGCTGGATCCGCATTCTCGTATGCCGCGATAACTTCGATATTTCCGCCTGCGGCGGGCGGCTGCAACCAGGCGGCAGCAGAACAATTGGCCGAGCCTACGACGGCTGCGGTTCCATCCGGTCCATCCAGCCAGTAGAACTTGGCATGGAGCGGATTGGGGGCGGGGAGATGGACGACTTTGATCTGCATTGCCAGGGCATCTAGCTCATCGG
>DASQID010000018.1:0-2823 GCA_035631775.1 Acidobacteriota bacterium | reverse complement strand
CACCGCGAGTGTGACGAGGATGGCCACGGCACCAGCACCCGCGATCAGAAAGTAGCTCCAGGAACTCCACACATTCATCACAAATTCCTGTAGGGGAGCGGGATTCAAATGCCAGCCGGCGACGAGAGAATCGAGCCCTTTGCCGAACGAGCCCCGTTGCCATAGACACACGCCGGCAAAGGATATCGCGGCAAGGACCAGCATCGTTGTCTGTAAAAGGGAAATGGGGCGGGCGGCGCGTTCGATCGCTTCTCTTCGTGCCCTGACCTGCATCTTCCACCACATCTGTCCTGCAGCCGGCAGCTCAGGACAACGGCAGTCCGGCAGTTCGAGTTGCCTCAGAAAGGAATACGCTGCGACCGCATCCGCACAATTCCGGCAGTTGGACACATGTCCGCGCAACCCCTCGTCCCATGTGCCGCTGCGCGCAGCTTCAATGGCAATCGGTTCTCGGTCGCAGTTGAATTGCTTCATCGAGTCGCTCGCATTGTGTTCATGAAATAAGTCCCCGCGCGCGCAACAAAGAGACCAGCTTGCGCCGCGCACGGAAAAGCAGCGGTCGGATGCTCTGCTCCTTTATCCCGACGATTTCTGCTATTTCCTTGTGACTTGATCCTTCCACATAGGCCAGCCAGAGCATCTCGCGTTCCCCTGGCTTCATACAACTCAGCACACCTTCGAGGTCGGAGCGAGCTTGAAAGGCTGCGGCGGCGCTTTCGCACACCGGAATGAGTTTCTCAGCAACACGATCGAATTCCGGTCGGGCGGAGACACCCTCGCTCCTTGCCTTTCGCCAGTGATCGCGCACGAGGTTTGTGGCGATTCGGAACAGGTAGTTCTTCATGTAGTCCTGGTTCATCTCCGGAAGACGGGTCCGCAGGATCCGGTAGTAGGCCTCCTGCATGACATCGTCTGCCACGTCAGCGTTACCGGAAATGCGATAAAGATAGGACCACAACGGACGCGCGGTTCTTTCATAGAGTGTGTGAAAGGTCCGCTCGTCCATTTGGAGGGCTTCTACGGCTTGCGCTCGTGCCCTCTCCAACTGCTCTGCTTCCGAAAACGTCATTCCGAGCATGTCACTAATGGCTTCTTGTCGCCGCCGCAAGGGTGCTAGCTGTGTTTAATATCCGGCTCAGTGGCAAGCCGGCCGAGATCAGGCTGCGAATGCTCCAGCAGCCCGAAGTGCTTCGACAGGATATAGGAAGCCGCCGCCGAAAGAAGAAATCCAAATCCAAGCATCAGCGCCAGGGTTCCGAAAACGAGCAGGGGGGTGTCTCCCTCCGGCGGTACCCTCCCTCTCAAAAAGAGCAGACCGCCGCCCAGAGTCGCCGCAATCAGGCCAACCTGCGCCGACCAGAGGATGCGCCCATAGGGGAATGCAGCGGATTGTCTCGGCTGAATATCGAATCTGGGCGACTCGAGGAAGCGCTTGCCGGCGTCCGACTCCATATACACAATCATATCCTGGCTCGAAGCGAATCTGTCGAGAAGTTTCGTGTGAATGTCCGTCTGCACCTTTACCATTCTGTACCATCGCCGGTTGTCCAGGACAATCCGAAATATCCAAAGTAGAACAAAGGTTATTACAAGGAAAACGGAGAAAGGCACCAAGTCAGCCATCACGCGGTCGAAAACTCCGGTACGGCCAAATCTCATTCGATTCAGTGCCTCAGCCTCGAGTTGTCGACGCACCTGGAGGAGTTCGCGGTCCATCGACTGGTTTAACTGGCTCTCTTGATCTGCAGCCGAACGGTCGTCGCGTACTCCTTTTTCAGGGGGCACGTTCTTTGAAGCCCCTCGTTCACCTGCCTGGATCCTTCTGGATGTATCCGGGGCTGATTCGCCGGATGAGGGGGCTTGTGCCCGGACACACGGGGGAATTCCGATTATCAACACTGTGGCCAGTGCAGCCAGAGCGCAACTCCTTACATAAGTATGCATCATGATCTTTCCCTTCCGATCCTGTTCTCATCATGTTGGGAGGGGCACGAAAAGGAGACGCCCGTCCACTCTGGCTCTATTACGGATAGCCGGATCAAAATGTTAACAGGGATCACATAAAGATCGGCCGGTTTGGGCCGATGTATGTAAGATGTAGGCAAGAAGATGCGAAACCTGTTGCTCGAAAAGGTCGACTATAAGATCGAGGAAACACCGCACGGCGTTTGGCGCCGGTTTGTTTATCCCAACGGCCAGTACTTCGCCGAATTCCGCAGCCATACGGAGATGTTTGGCCTGCCTTTTGTCCACTTCACACGCGGCATTTGTCCCGAGACAGGCAGGCATGTAGTTGCCAGGGGGGTCATCGGCATTGGCAGAATTGCGACCGGCATAATCGCCATCGGGCAGGCTTCAGCCGGCCTGATCGCGTTCGGTCAGGCGAGCATCGGTGTGATTCTCTGTCTGGCCCAGGCAGGTGCCGGACTGTACGCGGTCGGCCAGATTGCATTGGGCGGTATTTTCGGGGCAGGCCAGATTGCGACGGGTGTGACCGCAATAGGTCAGATTGCCGCAGGCCGATACGTCCTTGCCCAGATGGGTTTTGGCACTCACGTTTGGACTCCCGGGCGTGCCAATCCGGTTGCCGTAAGACACTTCCAGGAGATCTGGAATTGGATCAGTTCCTACCTGCCTAACGGCGAATAGTACAAGCTGCCGCCGGCTCAAATGGTACGAGTCTGCTGTTTCCCCATCTTCTTGATTGGTCTGCTGCGGCTCCGCACGTAGCGTGGATCGCCCAGTTACTCGGGCAGTGGGAATAACTTTACATCTTGGCCCAGGCTGGATTCATGTGCAGGGGGTCATCAGACCGCTTGGTGG
>DASQID010000017.1:0-2427 GCA_035631775.1 Acidobacteriota bacterium | reverse complement strand
GGATCCGAGCCCCGAGCCCGCGGCCCCGCCGACCAGGGAATTGACGATCTTGTTTGTGGAAAACACTACGCCCACCGCCATGAGCGGACCGATGACCTGCGCGAATACTTGGCCGCCGGAAGGCAGTCCGAATGGATGCGGATTGACTGCGGCCCCTGCGATGGCCGCTGCCACGGTCAGAGCCGCTCCATAAAGGGGGATCAGCAGAAAGTAGGACAGGACGGCGGCAAACCAATGCTGTGCGTGCGGACGAAAGTCGCGGTCAAACGCAAGGGCGAAAAACACCGGGCCGAGGACGAGGTTCATCGCCAGGATCGTCAGAGAACCCGCGATGTTGATCAGAATCAGGGCATAGCACAAAAACAGAATGGCAATGCCGACGAGCATGAGCAGGCTGCCGAGGGTGAAGTTGTAGAGTGTTCCGAGAATAGTACTGACGAGCCCTTGAGAGTTTGCGGCGGCCTGCTGGCTGCCCGCCATGTATCCCATCGCGCCGGCCATGGCGTCAAACAGACGGTTCATATTGGGGTAGAAGGTCGTCGCAAGCTCTCTTACAGCCGCGAAAACGCTGTTCGAGGCTTGAGGCCAGATGGCGAACATGCCGGCGACGAATAGATACTTCACGAGAATCTGGAGTAGCTCGGAGCGATGCCCCGAAGCCACTTGCAGGCCTTCTTGAAGGAAGACCTTGAAGAGCAGGAATGCCCAGAGGATGGCGCCGAGGGCCGTGTATACGACCACAAAGTCCTGCCCGCCGCCAATGACGCCGCGCAACGCCTGCCAAAGCGTATTGAGCAATTCCGACACACTCATGGCGACCTCTATTTAATCCTTCTCACGTAAAGGGAGAGTTGACGCCCCTCATCCCCGGGGAGCGTGACGGTGATCTTGAGCTCGTCTTGCGCGCTAAAAGAAGGGAAGACGAAGTAGGTATTCAGCAAGCCCCACTGCTCCATGATCTGCTTGCGGAGAGTTGGGTAGCGCTCGCTCAGCCGGCTTCCGCTGACGACCTCGACTGGGAAGGGTCTGTCGTTGCCGCCCGCCGCGCTGTGGAGAATGCCGGAACATTTGGTGAAGAGCAGAACAGTGTTGAGGATTACCTCCTGTCCTGCCGGTTGAACGTGGGATCCCAGTGGGGCGAGTCCCATGTACACTTCGCATGGACAATACTGAAGCACTTCATATCCATTCATCCGATCATCCAGGCGGAAATCCTGATGCGGACAGCCATTGCCGGAGAGGCTTCTTCGGAACGAGACCCGATTCGTTCCTGCCCGGAGCGTGAGCACCTTGCCGAAAGGAATATGTTCGAACATGACGCCTCCCCACGCCCGGCTTGTGATGTAGTTCGCGCGCTGAATGGCCGGCGGGCGTTCCTGTTTCCCGGAAATCGCATCAGCAAGGTGGATGTCTCGCACGGCGGGATCTTCATTCCAAACCGGATCGGCGAAAGTGACCAGGCCCTTGTTCACATACTGGTAAGCGCTGCGGTCCTTGCCATCGACGAGGATTTGGTAGCAGGGTTCGCCCGCGCCCTGAGACAGGACGGGCCTCTCGGAAGTTAACAGTAGAGTGGTTGCCAACAATGGCAATGTGGCCTTCATGTCGAGCTCCTCCATTACTTTGATTTGGTCTGCGCGAGAAGCGCGTCCAGATTCTTGAGATCCCCTTGCTGGGCCTCGATCTCCAGCTGCTTCATGCGCATAATCAGGTTTCTCGCTTCCTTCTGTTCCGTGAGGAGTCTCTGCTCCACCACCTTGCTTTCCGCTTGAATGGAAGCGAGTTCGATGAGGATGGAGTTGGTCAGTGCCACCTGTTGGCTGAGTGCAACCTGGTCGTTCTCCTTACCCACCACCAGCGACGCATTGACGGCCCTGAAGCGCTCCAGCGCTTTGTAGTGTTCGACATCCTGGGTCTGGAGATCGATGAGCTGTGCCTCTTCCTTTTTCAGCTGCACCATCTGATCTCCGGAGAGCTGGACGAGCCTGTCAACATAGGCCCGATAATCGGGATCGGTGGAGTACAGGGGGGTGGTTTCGAGCGCGAGAATCTGAGCCTGCCACGCCGGCTCATCAAAGGTCTTCCAGATCGCGATGACGTGGTCCTTGAGTTGCCACCAGCTCGTCGAACTGTAGTTGCGCCAGTCGGCGGCCGGCAGATGACGATAGACGTTCTGAAAGCTCAGGTAGTATTTGTCGAAGACCTGCTTGTATCTGTCGAATTCCTGCCGGTAAGTATCGACGTGGCCCAGAAGCGCATCTGATTTGGCCATCATCTCGATGCGCTGCACCTTGGCAACGAGGTCGGTAAAGATGAAGGCGTTTGCCTGATTGGCGATCAACAACATCAGAACGGCGCATAAAAGGGCTCTCTTCATATCATCCTCCAAATTCAAAACCCGGCCGCAGGCACGATTCCCGCGGCAGG
>DASQID010000016.1:0-1603 GCA_035631775.1 Acidobacteriota bacterium | reverse complement strand
ATAAGTGTCCACGCGCTGCTGGTCGAGGTCTCGCGTCAGCAGCGCCATGTTTACGGAATCGTAGAAGACGCCGACCCCCGCGGAGAATTTGGTTTCAGGAAATCGCGCCGGCCCCCAAGTAATCGCGAGCCGGGGCGACTGCATGGTCTTCCTCATGACCTGATCCCAGTCGAGTCGCATGCCTGCTTCGACGAGGACACTATCTGTTGGAAACCAGCGGTCCTGAAGGTACCCGCTGAATTCCGAGCTGTCTCTGCCGAAGCTGGGGTTTCCCAGAAACGACACGAGGCGAGCTCGGCTGCCCTGCCGCCAAACTTCAAATGGGCGCCGGCTGGAGATCTGATGATGATGGATTCGGTCACCGACAACCCCGAACTTCAAACTATGCCTGCCGTGCCAGCTCCACTGCGGAGTGAGAACGTTGGCCAGCAACTCAATTCTCTCAGCCCTTGCCTGGGAGCGCAGGAAGTAATTGCCGGACTGTCCGTTCGGCGTGGTTCTGTAAATGAGATCGCCGTGTGGAATTTCCCTGGTGTTCACCTGATTGAGAGCGAGCCCGGTCTCCAGCACCCAGCCGTTGCTGAGATACGCCTGATCTTTGATGTTAAAAAAGTAAAAGCGCTCGTGGCGATCCCGACTCGTTTCGATGGGATCCAGCGGCGATATGCCGAGATTCAGTGAATTCTGAAAATTGAAAAGCAATCCAAAAGTGAGGATATTGCGGTGCGTGAGATTTATCTGAAAGCGCGAGAGGTCACCGCCATGCCAGTTTCGGTTGCGGTTCGCATTTGATGGAAGCTCATTTACGATGTTGAGGTCATACTCCAGATCAAGCGCATTGAAGTACCATGCCCGTCCCTTCACTAGCGGACCCGAGAAGCTGGCGCGTGGATTCCAGTCGCGCAGGACGACACCATTGTGCAAGTCGAAGGAGGGGAAGAAATTCGTGGCGGAAAACCGGAAGCGGTCATCGCCGCGTGCCGTCTCCAAAGCCATAACCCCGGAGGATCCCTTGCCGTACTCCGCGGAATAGCGGCCGGTGCTGACACTCAGCGAGCGGACGGCGTCCACGGAAATCCTGTTCTCGAGGCTTCCCGAAACCGGGCTCGTGATATTGAAGCCGTCCAGGCTGTAATATGCCTGGTTGTCCCCGCCTCCATTCAGGTGCATCCTGCCCAATCGGTCGCGGACAACCCCAGGGACCATCGGCAAAGCCCTGCGGAAGTCGTGGCTCGCCGAAAAGGGTAGGTCCACAATTTCCTCCGAGGTGAGCGTGGTCTGCACTGCCGATTCCTGTCTGTCGACCACGGGAGTGGAATAGACGACATTCACCGTCTCCTCGAACTCCTGGCGGTGGTTCAAGACGATCTCGATGGGTTCAGGCCTTTCGCGAATCTCGAAGGAAGAGGATACCAGAGCGTAGAAACCCGGTTTTTCGGCCCTCAATTCATAGGAGCCCGTCGGCACGGGCGCCATTGCGAACCTCCCGGCCTCGTCGGTAGTGACCATCACCGGGCTCGATACAAGCCCTCCGCTGAGCATCACTTTTGCCCCGGAGACAGCCACACCCCCCTCATCGACAACCCTCCCTGAGAGCTGGGAC
>DASQID010000015.1:0-28879 GCA_035631775.1 Acidobacteriota bacterium | reverse complement strand
CATCTGCTTCGTTGCCGCTCCTCGACGATATACACCGATATCGCCTGCGTCGCGGCGCCTCGCATCTGCCCGCCCCAGGAGCGCCGCAGGCGCGACGGTGCTCGCGCCAAAATGTGAATTTATTCTTGCGCCAGCCCTAAGCCTCGCCGGAGATTAGGTGCCTGTCCAGTGTTTGTCCCCGTTCATCGACGAGGCGCACGAATCGTATCCGCCCAGATTTCGCTTGCTCCGCGCTTTTTGCCGCGCTAGAAGTGTTCATTCATTTGGAAAGGAAGGCACGCACCCGACTATGCCATTTACTGGGGCCGAAGCTCTCTGGGAATGCCTGGTTCGCGAAGGCGTGAGCATCGTCTGGGCTTATCCGGGCGGTGCCGCTCTGCCGCTCTTCGACGCACTGGCCAAATACCCTCAGATCCATCATGTCCTGGTGCGCCACGAGCAAGCCGCCGCCCATGCCGCAGACGGCTACGCCCGCGCCAGTGGTCGTGTCGGAGTCTGTGTGGTCACGTCGGGACCCGGAGCTACGAACCTGGTGACGGGGATCGCCACGGCGATTATGGATTCCGTCCCACTCGTCGCACTGACGGCGCAGGTTGCCGACTCGGTCATCGGCACCGATGCTTTCCAGGAAATCAACATCACCGGCATCACGTTGCCCATTACCAAGCACAACTACCTGGTCCGCAAGAGCGAGGATTTGGTGCCGGTACTGCGCGAGGCCTTTTTCCTGGCAAGAACCGGGAGGCCGGGGCCAGTTCTCGTGGACCTCCCGAAAGACATACTCATTGGACCGTGTGAGTTCCGGTACCCGGAGCGTGTTTCGCGCCCGGGCTACCGGCCGGTCGTGCGCTCAGCACCATACCAGATTCAACGGGCCGCCCAGGCGATCCTGCAGGCCAGCCGTCCTGTGGTGCTTGCCGGCCATGGTATCCACGTCGCCGGCGCCTGGGAGGAACTCCGGCAATTCGCAGAACGCATCAACGCGCCTGTGGTGAGCACCCTTCTGGGCCTGAGCTCATTGCCCGCCGATCACCCACTTTTCCTGGGTATGGCTGGGATGCACGGCGTGGCCTGGGCCAATCTCGCCGCGCAAAACGCCGATCTGCTGATTGCCCTTGGGATGCGCATGGACGACCGGTTCACCGGGAGCCTGCCGCACTTCGCGCCCGGGGCCAAATTGCTCCATGTCGACATCGATCCAGCCGAGATCAGCAAGCGAGTTCCGGCAACCGTGCCCATGGTGGGCGACGTCCGACTCGTTCTCGAGGGGTTGATTGCGGCGCTGCCCGAGTTGAACCATCGGGACTGGCTGGCCCAGATCGATGCCTGGCACACACGCCATCCGCTGGATGTCCATGCTCGAGGACCGCTGCCTCCGCAAGAGGTCATCCGGGCGCTTCATCGAGCGACGGGGGGTGATGGGTTTCTCGTGAGCGACGTTGGCCAGCATCAGATGTGGGTGGCGCAACACTACGGATTCCGGCGCCTCAACAGCTTCTTTACATCCGGCGGACTCGGTACTATGGGATACTCGTTGCCGGCTTCCATGGGCGTGCAAGCCGCTCATCCCAACGAGGCTGTCTGGGTTGTCGTCGGCGACGGCGGCTTCCAGATGAATCTTCAGGAACTGGCCACCATCGTTCAGGAGCAACTGCCCATCAAGATCGTCATCATGAACAACGGATACCTGGGTATGGTCCGTCAATGGCAGGAATTGTTCCATGGGGCACGCTATATCGGTACACCGATCAGCGGACCGGATTTTGTTAAACTGGCCGCGAGCTATGGCATCCAGGCCCTTCAGGTGAGTGCCACGGCCGGGCTGGAGGCGGCTTTTGCAAGCGCGCGCGAATCGTCCGGCCCCTTCCTCCTCGATTGCAGGGTGGAGCAGGACGAAAACGTTTATCCAATGGTCCAACCGGGTACCAGCAACACTGACTTTGTGGAGGATCCGCGCGGGAGGGCCCAGGAGACATGAGACACGTTTTGGTGGCCTTGGTCCAGGACGAGCCGGGCATGCTGGCTCGCATGGGGAGCCTCTTTGCCCGGCGAGGCTACAACGTGGAAAGCTTCACCGCCGGGGCGTCCGAGCTGCCTGGAATTACGCGGGTGACCATTGTTGTTGAGGGACCTAGTACTGCGTTGGATCAGGTGGCAAAGCAATTCCGGAAGCTCATCGGCGCAATCAAGGTAGCTGATGTGACGGCGGATTCGGAGCAACTTGCCTATGAAATGCTCTTGGTCAAGGTGGGTGTGAACTCCAGAACGCGGCAGGAAGTCGTAAGCCTTGCCGATTTGTTTAAGGCTCGCATTGTGGACGTCTCCTCGACGACGCTGATGTTGGAGGCGACGGGCGAGCCGGACAAGCTAGACAAATTTTTGGACGTTCTGCGCCCCTTTGGTGTCAAGGAGCAAGCCCGCACCGGTGCCGTTTTCATGCGACGAGGCGCCAAGGTTCTCAACCAGCGCCCAGTTTCCCCGTTGGACCGCAAGTACCTTTCCGATTGATTCCGGGGACAGGCTACTCAACTCCCGAACTCAGCTGCATGACCTGTCGACCTGAATTCGGGAATTGACTAGCCTGTCACCCAACTAGGAGTATCCCTCAATCAGGTGATCGAAGATGCTCGCGAATTGTTTCCAGGATTTGAGATACGGTGCTAGAACGCTGAACCGCAGCAAGGGCTTTGCCGCGGTGGCCGTGGTTTCGCTGGCGCTTGGCATCGGAGCCAACAGTGCGGTGCTTTCCGTGTTGGATTCCGTTTCGTGGCGAAGACTCCCGGTTTCTCACCCGGACCAATTGGTTCTTGTCCGGCGCAGCACCGGCACTCCGCGGCTGTCGACGCTTAGCTACCCCTTGTTCTCGGAAGTTGCCGAACGAAAGGATGTATTCAAGGAGATCTGTGCCTCCGGCGAGTTGTTCGTCAATCAGGTGCGCTTGGCTGGAGGTGAGCCGATCAGCAGGCCCACGGCGCGCCTTGTCACGACCAATTACTTCACATCCCTGGGAGTCCGAGCTTCCGCCGGCAGGCTGTTCCGGCCCGGAGATTCCGACGCCGTGAGCGTCATCAGTCAAGATTTCTGGCAGCGGCAGTGGGGAAGGGTTCCAGCCGCCATCGGCGCGACTCTAATCGTCAATAAAGTCACCACCACCATAGTGGGCGTCACACCGCCTGGGTTCTTTGGCGATACCGTCGGTCTGGCGCCGGACATATTCCTGCCGATGGAATTGCAGCCACGGCTCATGCCAGGCCTGAACTGGCTGACAAATGGCCGCAGTTACTGGATGGTTGCTCTGGGCCGCCTTCAGCCGGGTGTCAGCCGTCTTTCTGCGACGGTTGCACTCCAGGCCACCTTTCAGCAGTTCCTTCTGAAGCAAGGACGGAAGGACTCCGGGCGCGAACGTATGGCCGTGGTGGACGGATCAAGAGGAGTGAGCAACCTCGAGGAGCAGTTCGCGCAGCCGCTCCACATCCTGATGGGAATTGCCGGACTTCTTCTGCTGGTCGGCTGCGGCAATCTGGCTAATCTTCTTCTGGCGCGGGCTTCCGCGCGGGAGAAAGAAATCAGTATTCGGGTTGCGCTGGGTGCCGGACGGGGCCGGGTGGCGCAGCAGGTTTTGACCGAATGCCTGCTGCTCTCATTTGTAGGCGCTTTGTTCGCACTCGCGGTTGCCGTCTACGGCCGTCAAGCACTGGTTGTGATGGCATCGGATCCCGCCAATCCCATCAGGGGGTTTGATCAGGGTATGGACTGGCGAATCCTCAGTATCACCGTGGGCTTTGCGCTGCTCACGACCGTCCTGTTCGGGTTGGTTCCGGCGATCAGGTCATCCCAGGTCCGGGTTGCCGACGCACTGAAAATGGCCACCAGCGGAACCGGCATCGGACGAGAGCGGCGGCGCCTGGGAAAGTTGCTGATAGCGAGTCAGGTCTCGCTGTCGGTAATCATGCTCGCGGGCACTGCGCTGATGCTTCGAACGGTCGGGAACCTCCGTGCGGTCGACACCGGCTTTCGGCCTGATAACGTACTCCTCGTCCGCTTTGCTTTTGAGCCAAGCATGGACGGACTCAATCGCCTGGCCCGCATAGCCGCTCCCCTGGGCGAGCGGCTGCGCAGCTTGCGTGAAATCGTCGCCACGGGATTCTCCACCTATGGCGGCCTGAGCAACAGCTACCAGACAACCAGCGTTGCACTGCCGTCCGGCCCGCCTGAGGCTTTCCAGGATATTCGAATGAACTTGGTGTCGGCCGGCTATTTTGAGGCCTATGGCATCGAGTTGCTGCAGGGAAGATCTTTTCGAGAGAGCGACACGTCTGATTCGCCAAAGGTCGTGATCGTCAATCTCACAGCAGCGCGCCGCTTCTTCCCGGGCGAGGACCCTCTCGGTAAGCGGTTCTCGCTGGACGCCCGTTTCAAAGCGTCGGACTCCTTTGAAGTGGTCGGCGTCTCACGAGATGCGAAATGGCGGAATCTGCGCGAGGATGTGTGGCCGACCATTTTCGTTTCCTTGGGTCAGGTTAAAAATCCGGCGCTCTTCGTGACGATACGGACCCAGCGAAAACCGGCGGCACTTGCCGGCACCCTGCGCTCTGTGGTGCGGGAGACCGATCCCCAGCTGGGGATCGATCTGATTACAACCCTCGAAGACGAGGTGAAATCCAGCATGCGGACCGAGCTCATGCTTACAAAATTGACGGGAGTGTTCGGCATGCTTGCGCTGCTTCTGGTTTCTACCGGAATCTATGGAATCATCTCCTACAGCGTTTCGCGCAGGACGCGTGAGTTCGGCATCCGACTCGCTCTCGGTGCGGATACGTGGCGTATTCGATCGATCGTTTTGCGCGAGGTTGCGATAACTACATGTGCCGGCATCGTGGCCGGCTTGCCCGTCGCCATGCTCGCCGGATCCTTGGTCGAGAAAGTCCTGTTTGGGGTGAAGGCTCATGACGCCGTGGCACTTGGCGCCGCGGTGCTGCTGATTGTCATTGCTGCGCTCTCCGCCGCATGGATCCCGGCCCGCAGAGCGTCGTCGGTCGAGCCGATTACCGCGTTGCGATGGGAGTGAAGGGAACGGAGCAGTGGGAATTTGAGGCTTATCTCAGTGTTTTAGTGTCTTAGCTTCCGACTTCAATTGATCCCGGTAGATATTGCGCAGCTCGGTGAAGAAAACGTTGTAGAGGCCGCTGCGAAAATCTGGGAAAGTCCACGGCAATGCTTTCCAATCTCCACCCTCGAAGTGAAGCGTCACCTCGGCATAAATGCCCTCCGAAAGGTAAAGCCGATGATAGAAGTTCTTTGTGGAAGCAAGAACGATCTTGGATTGCTCCAGATATCCTGGATCCAGGTTTGCGGGCCGTTGCACCTGCGAAAATTCCTCGGCCAGTTGCGCCTCCAGTTCGTTGGTTTTCACCTTGATGGCGGCGACTTGATCAGGACCGATCAGGTCTGAAAAGCCCAAAAAGTTCCGGCGAATGGGGCTCCCCACTTCGTTGTCATAGTAGTGGGTCGATTCGAACGGGAACGCCTCGCTGCGCAAGTCCACATGCCCCAGGAACGCAGTCAGCCGGCACTCGACCTCCGGGAGAATACCTGCGACAGAGGAAAGCACCCCGATGAAAAGTTTCACCGGCTGCGGCCGATGTATTGCACCCATCGTTCCCCTCCACAATTCACAATTCCGATCCGGGGGACAGTCTACTCAATTCCCGAATTAGGTTCCCTTTCGCCGGATCGGATCAACAAATTCGGGAGTTGAGTGGCCTGTCCCCCGAATATAGCGCGTGGGATCTGCGACGCCGGCTTCGGCAAAGCCGCGGCGCCGAAGAATACACGAGTCGCAGGCGCCGCAGGACAGTCCCGCCGGGGATGGATCGTAGCAGCTGTGGGTCAAAGAAAAATCAACCCCAGCTTTGATGCCCGTCCGTATGATCTCAGCCTTCGTCATTCGAAGCAGCGGAGCGTGAATGCGATACTTCGCGGTGCCCTCCACACCCGCTTTGGTAGCGAGAGCAGCCAGGCTCTCGAACGCTTCAAGGAATTGCGGCCTGCAATCGGGATAACCGGAGTAATCGATGGCATTAGCACCTATAAAGATGTCCTGGGCTCCCAATACCTCACACCAGCCCAATGCGAAGCTCAGAAAGATGGTATTGCGCGCCGGAACATAGGTAATGGGAATCTCGGCGGCTGTCGCTTGAAAATCCCTTGCCTTCGGCACGTCGATCTCGGCTGTCAGGGCTGAGCCTCCGAAAGCACGCAAGTCGATCTTTGCGACAACGTGCCCGGCCGCCCCCAGGAAAGCTACAATGCGCCTTGCGGAGTCCAGCTCTTGCCGGTGCCGCTGGCCATAATCGAAACTCAGCGCATATACGGAAAAGCCCTGCTTCGCGGCCAGTGCCATGGTCGTCGCCGAGTCGATTCCCCCGCTCAACAGCACCACTCCCTTGCTGCTGCTTGCCATCTTGCCTGACCTCTTTACGCTCTTGGGCGCTATGTCTTCTGGACCGGCCGCCTATTTAACGACGCGAAAAAAGCGGAGGATCCCGGCGCCTTGTTTTCCATGAAGGCCTTGTGCTCCGCTGCCAGATTCTCGAGGTTCTTGAGATAGAGAGGCATGTTGCGCAGTTTTCGCAGATCCAGGGTTACGGCACGTGCCTTTTCCCAGAAAATGTGGAATTCGGAGGTGGTTTCGAACAGGAGTTCCGCGTCAAGGAGTCCCTTGTGCACGAACACCCCGACCATCTCCCAATAGGTCAGGACCTGCCGGAAGTAGGCGTTCTTCTCCGTTCCCGGAGGGTATTTTTCCATGAACTCCTTGGCGCTTTCGCCATAGAACTCCTCGATCATGAATTTTCTCGCCTTGCGCATGGTCTCCTCGCGCCGCAGGTCATAAAGCTTCAGTATCAGATCCACATCCGCGCGCGTCGCTTCGGACATATAACCCCTCCCAAAAGAAACCCGAACGAATTCGTCAACGGGACTCGCTCCTCAATTTCCGCCGGTCGGCACTCGCAGCCCATCATGATGGCATGGGAATTGGGGAAAGAGTCGCCTGTCACCCAATTTGAGTGTGCTAAAATTTTCAATTTTTGAGGAAAGCATGCTGCAAATCAAGGGCCTGGGCAAGGCGTTTCGCGGCGAGTGGCTCTTTCGCGCCGTGGACTTCCAGATCAACGAGCGCGATCGCATTGGTCTGGTCGGGGACAATGGCACAGGCAAGTCCACGCTCATGAAGATGCTGGCGGGCCTCATTTCTTCGGATGAAGGAGATGTGACCGGATCCCGCGAGTTGACCTTCGGCTACCTGCCGCAGGACGGTCTCTTCGCCCGCGGTAGGACTGTATTCGAGGAAGCGCTCTCGGTCTTTGAGGATCTGAGGAATCTCGAGAACGAATGCCGTTCCCTGGAGCATGAGCTGGCCGGGATGCAGCACTCCGGCCTGGAGTATGAGCGCAAGCTCGAACGTTATTCCTCCGCACTGCAACTGTTCCGGCTGCGCGAGGGTTATTCGCTGGAGGCAAGGGTAGGTGCGGTGCTGCAAGGCCTCGGCTTTTTGCAAGTCGACTTGCAGCGACCGTGCGAAGAGTTCAGCGGCGGCTGGCAGATGCGCATCGCTCTTGCCAAGCTCCTTCTACAACAGCCAAGCCTGCTCCTGCTCGATGAGCCCACCAACCATCTGGACCTGGAAGCCCGAAACTGGCTCGAGGATTTCCTGCAGAGCTACCCGCATGCGCTGGTGCTGGTATCTCATGACCGCTACTTCCTGGACGCGACCGTGCTGCGGACGGTCGAGATACGCAACCGCGCGATGCATTTCTACAAGGGCAATTACACGGAGTTCCTGAGACAACGCGATGAGCGATTGGCCCAATTGGTCGCTGCCTACGAAGCTCAGCAGAAGGAGATCGCCCGCATCAAGGCGTTTGCGGATAAATTCCGCTACAAGGCTACCAAGGCTGCCCAGGTTCAAAGCCGTCTGAAGGATCTCGAGCGTATGGAACGGATTGAGCTTCCGCCCGAGTCAAAACCCATCCGCCTTCGTTTTCCCGAAGGCCCACGAACCGGAAGAATCGTGCTGGAGTTGTCGAAAGTCACTGCGGGATACGGTAAGACGACCGTCTTTAGCGAACTGGACCTCATCCTGGAGAAGGGCGAACGTGTGGCCCTTGTCGGACCGAACGGCGCAGGCAAGTCCACGCTGATGAAGATTCTCGCCGGCCGGCTGCCGCCGACCGAAGGAACCCGCAGAGAGGGGCACAACGTCATCGTTTCGTACTTCTCACAAGACCAGGATGATTTGTTGACATCAACGAAGACTGTCTGGGATGAAGTCTACTCGGTGGCGCCGAATCACATCGTGCCTCAACTGCGCACGTTACTGGGGTGTTTTCTTTTTTCGGGAGACTCCGTCGAAAAGCAGGTATCGGTTCTGAGCGGAGGCGAACGCAGCCGTCTCGTGCTCTGCAAGCTTCTCCTTTCTCCGGCGAACTGCCTGCTTCTGGATGAGCCGACCAATCATCTCGATATCCGATCCAAAGACATCTTGATGGACTCCTTGCACGACTATGAAGGCACGCTCGTTTTCGTGAGTCATGACCGCTACTTCCTGGACGGCCTCGCGACGAGGGTTCTCGAGGTGGGAAATCAAGCCGCGATATCGTATCTAGGCAATTACGAGGACTACCTTTTCAAGAAGCAGGCAGAACAGCAATGTGAACAGCCTGCGGCCTCTGATGATTCCGTACCGGAGGCCCCGGACGAGCAGGGCGATGCGCACGCCCAGGGACGCGCCCGAAAGAGGAAGGTGAATCCATACAGGATCCAGCAGCTGACAGGAAAAATCGAGGAGGTCGAGGCATCAATCCACTTACACGAGACGCGCATTGCCGTCCTCGCCCAGATGCTTGCCTCGGAGGAACTTTACCGCGACTATCAGCTTTTCCGCACAACCATGGACGAGCACGACAAGCTGCAGCAGGAATTGAATCACTTCATGGAGGAGTGGGAAAAGCTGCAGACCGAACTTAGCGCCTTGCAGTCCAATTGATTTACGATTGACGATTAACGATTGACGATTGACGATTGAATGACGATTAGCAGGAACTGCTTTCAAATCGTCAATCGTCAATCGTAAGTCGTCAATCCTTTTCCGCCGTGCTGACGCGGAAGCGCTGAGTCTTCACCCAAACATGCTCGCGCTTGAGTATAAAATCGTCGTAGACCCCTTTGAGCACGACCGCGATCCACAGCTGGCAGTAGGTAAAATAGGACAGCGCGATGAGCAGGATATTCAGCGGCGAGTCCTCTTTCTCGCGCGTCAGCGCAATCACCAGTTCGAGGATGAACAGCAGATACGCGAATAACCAGACCTCACTGTAGGGGCCGGGCACCGGAATGGAGATGAGGCCCACGAGCGCGACGATGAACAGAAGGTCCGATAACAGGATTGCGGTAAAGAAGACGTAGTAGACGCCCATTGCGTAGAACAGTTCCAACCCCACCGCACGCGGCTTGATTTTAAAAACTTGAGTGAAGTATTTCTCGAGGACGTAATTATTGCCCCTCGCCCAGCGCACTCGCTGCTTGAACCAGACGCGCAGCGTTTCGGGTTCCTGCTCCCACGTGACCGCATACGGTATGAATTTGATCAGATAACCGGCCTGGTAGATCCGGATGGACATCTCGGCATCTTCCGTTAGGGCCTGCTCGTCCCATCCGCCGAGCGCTTCAAGCAGGGAACGGCGGATGAGATAGTTAGTTCCAGGCAGCGTTGACATCCGAAGCAGGCGCCAGCGGCCTGCCTGGATGATCCATTGGAAGGCCAGCGATTCCAGGTTTATAAACCGGGTGAGGAGGTTCTTCCTTTTGTTGATGCAGCGGAACTTCCCAATAACCGCGCCGAGATCTGGATCGGCAACGAGTTGGCGCGCGAGGTGAAGAACGGAATCAGGCTCTGGGAGATTGTCGGCATCAAATATACCGATGATGTCGTGGCTGCATTGCTTGAGGCCGCGGTTTAAAGCGGCGGACTTCCCTCGTGCCGCAAATTCCGCCGGGACGGTGAAGAGGCGGACGCGCGGATCCCGTGCCGCGACCGACTCCACCCTGCATGCAGTGTCGTCCGTGCTGCCGTCGTTGATCACCAGGATTTCCAGCCGGTCCCTCGGGTATTCCAGTTTCGTCAAGGCCTCCAGCGTATAGCTGATGACGATGCCCTCGTTGTGAGCAGGGACCATCAACGAGACCGCGGGCAGTTCCAATGGTGCTTTCTCCAGCTTGCGCCGCAGTCGTGCCGCACGCGTACCATACAGGTATCCAAGTAGGAACAGGATGAATTGATAAGCCAGCATGAACCAGATTACGATGACGCTGAAGACAAAGAGGTAGTCGATGATGATGTGCGAAAACATCGAGGCCCCTCAGGCTCTCGGCACTTGGGAAAGGTCGGACTCGGATCTGTTGACGGCCCGGCCTATGGCCCGCCGGGCAAGAATTGCAAGGTAGATCAATACCATCAATCCGCAGGCCACTCCACCGAAAATGACGATGAGGGTGGAGCTGTACAGGCTGGCGGTGTCCAGTATCACGCTTGCGGTGCTGTCTGCAACAATCTCGACCCTGTGCCGTCCGCGCGGCAGTCGGACACTCCAGAAACCGCCGAAAGGAATGGGCTTTTCCCACCAGGGCTGTCCGTCGATGATGATGCCGAACGGCTGATGGTTGAAAAGCGCGAGGGTACGCATGTAGGAATCGTAGGAGAACTCGAGGCCGCGGTCCGTCGGTATCAACGTTTCCAGATTGCCTGCGAAGCGGACGAGCCTGATATCAAGAACCGAGGTGTCGACGAGGGTCCACTTGGGTTTGACTTCCGTGATGCTGTGGGTTCCCCCGGGAATGACCATCTCATTTTCCCCCCATCCCGGCCACACCTTATCGTCCACTCGAAAGCTCTGCCAGTCTCCCGGTGTTGCCACCTGCACCGACCTGTCCGAGTGGGTGACCCAGGCATTCCAGCGTCTTTCGACGTGCGCGTTGTGGGCCAGAACGGTGGAAAGCATCACCAGATCTTCAAAGGGCATGGAGGCGGTGCTGTATATGGCGGCTCGTCCGCACGCCGTGCTCGCGGCGATCAGCGCATGAGCCAATTCGGTGCCCACGCAAAGCTGGGTGGGCGAATGCGAGTTCGTAACGTCTCTGTTGACCACATTGATATCAAACATGAGCCGCCGGCGGTCGTGCACCAGACCGAGATAGGTATTGGTAAAACCTGAGTAGCGATCGGGGCTTTCTGTCCACAGATGAGACGGATCCTCCACCTGAAGGGTGAATGGATACTGATCCATCAGAGAAACGATCAGGTGAGAATCCACTCCGGTGTCCCGCGTGAGAGTAGACGAGTGCAGGCTGTCGAGCATGGTGACGATGACTTCCATGTCACGTTCCTGTGCGAGAGGCATAATTCTGCCCAGCAGTGCGCGATGCCAGGCGAGCACTCTCTGGCTCCTGTAATCGTCGAACTTTTTGAGGGCGCCGTGATTCTCCTTCCAGTAATAGGGGGAGTCCTGCTTGAAGAGAAGTATTGGATCGAAGCCCCCTGTCCTCTTGAAATCCGCGCGCGTCGGGGCACCCATGGGCAGGTACTTCGAGGGATTCTCCGGACCGTTATCCGAATCATAGTTCAATTCCGCCAGGTTCACCCCATCCCATGGGTACGTCCTGAGAAGGTCGTCGACGAATGCATAAACTGCATCCCGGCATTCCGGAATGTCGAGGTCCATATGCATGCGCCACCCGACCTCACCATCAGCTCCGGTCGCAGTTTTGGCGCGCCATTCCGCATGATCTTCCCAGAACTTCGCGCTTACGTGAGGCAGCTCGAACCAGGCGTAGACCAGGATGCCGTTTTTGTGGCAGACGTCGAGAAGGTGGGCGTAGTTGTAAGACCACGACGGCCAGAAATGCCAGGCGGCGGCATAAATCGCACGAACGCCTTTCTCCCTCCAGTCTTCCACGAGGCGATCGATGGGCCTGGTGTCGGCTCCGGGGTCGAAGTAGAGCTCCAGCTGAGCACGTTGGATCGGCATTCGCAGGCCAAATCCCTTCATGACGTAATGAACAAAGTAAGGGAAACGTGTGTAGCCTAACTGGGAAATAGGATCGAGACGGGCGCCCAGGAATAGAATCCGGCCGTGCTCATAGCCGGTCAACACTGCGATCGGCATCTGGCTCGCCTCATCCCTGGCGTATATGTCGAGCGGATTGCGGATGAGGAATCGTGTCACGTCGACGGGGGGATTCCAGGTGGCGCGGCGAGATCCGTTGTCCGTGCTCTTGTACAGCATGTCCTGCACACGATGGATCTTGATGTAGCGCTTCTCGGTCTGGATGCCGAGCATCTCGCTTAGAGAACTGGGGCTGTCGAGAACCAGGCGCCCCCCGTCCCGCACGAATTCCTGCACAGACTGGACCTGCTTGGGAGATAGCTGGGATACCACTGCACGGGGCACAATCAACACCGTTTCCTGGTCCAGCGCACTCTTCCCGAAATCCCGCCACTTGAGGATCGAAACTCGGAAGCCGAAGGCGGAAAGGGCGCTTTCATAACTCTTCTGGTTGTTCCAATCCCCGCGGGTCAGGGCGTCATCCCAAAGGATGAGGGCCTGCGGCTGCCTGAGCAGGTAGGCGCCGGGGATCCTCCTTTCGAACTTTTTTTGAACCCACGTCCAGAATGTCGCCCATCTGCTCGGCGGCGAAGGAAGCTTTTCCGTCACGATCTCGGTGACACCCTCCATCACAAGAATCGCGTCCGGCGGAACAACCCCGGGATCCCGGACGACCGTGTCGAGCGGTCTCTGCGAGTAGGACTCGGACGTCTTGCGGCCATCGTCGTGCAGCATAAAACGGTGAAGATAGCGGCCGTGGACAGGGAGTTGAATCGAGCCTGTATAGCTTTGGACCAGGCGATCGTCCATCTGTACGCGGAGATCGTAGTCTCCGATAGAGACAAACTTAAATCCGAGCTTCTCAATTCCGTCGATGCATTGCTCGAGGTATTTGATGTCGAGGAAGGGGTGGAAAAAAAACGATGCTATGCCGTCGCGGACCACCTGCAGGCGCTCGGCGTTTGACACAAGCGCGTCCGGATCGGGCTTTTCTCCGTCGATGAATCCCAATGGTTCGGGGATGATGAATCGGCCGAACCTGTCGACGCTCGTGTAGGGGAAGAAGTGCCCCGTGTCTGCCCGATCCAGGGAGCAGACACGTTCATAGGACGAGTTGAAGTATTTTGCAATGGTCTGGTAGTCCACGGTGGAGGCGACATAATGCGGCGTTTCCCAGCTCAGCGGGTAAATCCCGTTTTTGAAGCACTCCTCCAGCGCTGCACGCAGCTTCGCCTCGACCAGAGCAGGCGAATCGCCCTGGATGGTCTTGCTTCCAAGCTCGTCCCAAAACTCGAAGTCGTCCCCGCTCTTGCCCCGGTACTGGTGTGTCGAGCCGTGCATTACGATGACTCCGCCCTTGCTCATCATATAGTGAATGGCGCGCACGAACTCCGGACGGTCCGAAAGGTAGATTTCCTCCTTATTTTCAGGATCCTTAAAGATCGGGATCAGGGAGACTTGAAACGGGATTTTCCGTTCGGCCAGGAAATCGGCAATCTTCGTCAGGTTCTCCGGCTCCTCCTCCACCGAGACGTCCTCGAGCCGGACAAGGGCTTTCCGCTCTTCCTGATGAGGAATGCCGAAGAAGTCGTGCAGCATGTCGCAGAAGGCCAGATAGCGGTCTCCCTCGGCCGCGAACCCAAAAGGTGTATCGGCGATATACCAGAATGAACCGGAGCGCACCATGTAGGGCCGGGACTGCCCTCCGCCGTTCTTTGCTGTTGCCAGCACCTGAACCTTTCCGGAGTCCAGGATTTCGATCGGGAAGAGGAAAGGATCGTTCTTGAAGAGCTCCTTTTCCTTGTACACGACACTTTGAGCGCCGTGCGCGAGCCCGGGCCCGCTCAGCCGGAAGCCGATCTTCTTAGTGAACTGCGCATCGGAGACCAGGTCGTACAGGTGCCGGCCGATCCAGAGAACAGGGACAGAGGAGTTGCGCACGTCCGCGATCAAGGAATGAGGATAATTCACTTTGCGGTCGTCCACCGCCAGCATGATTACAAACCTGTGCCGGTTGATCTGTCCGGTCTTATACTCCTCCAGCGAGGCAATCTGCCCCTTCAACCCGAAGTGTCCAAGAAGATCGAGGATGTTATTGCCGTCAACTATGCCTGCAGGAATCGGTCCGGGAAGGCTGTCGTGCAGGATGAGCACGTCTGCCGGTGGGACCGGCGCTGGCTTGGATGCACTGATTCCCCACATTGATGAGGGAAGCAGGATCATCACTACACCTGCGGCGCGTCGCAATCGCCAGGCGCAGTTTCCCGTGCGATCCTCTCCTTCAGCGGTTCGGGGACCGGCCGGACATGTTTTGCATGCACTCTTGAACCGGGGAATCAGGGACATCAGGGGTGTCCTCCTAATACCTTGCCGCCGCCTCCGGCAGGGGGCTGCCCATGGCGGCCGGAAAAAGCTCAATGGGTCTTCTCAACAGTGTATGCAAAGGGTTCCGGACTGGGAGCGCGTCCGGCGACGAATTCCAGGGCTTGAAGGATTCGCTCGCATGCGCGCCCGTCACCATAGGGATTGACAGCCTCAGCCATTCTGCGATAGGCCGACGCATCCGACAGCAGTTCCGATGCGGTGGCGACGATTCTGTGAGTATCCGTACCAACCAGGCGTACCGTCCCGGCGGCTACGCCCTCGGGCCGCTCGGTTGCATCGCGCAGCACCAATACGGGTTTGCCCAATGCAGGTGCCTCTTCCTGGATGCCCCCCGAATCGGTCAGTATAAGAGTTGCTGTCTTCATGAAATGGACCGTTTCGAAGTAGTCGATGGGATCGAGGAGCACGACGCGGTCCTGCTTCTTCAGGCGAGGCATGATTGTGTCCCGGACTGCCGGACTCAGGTGGACGGGAAAGACCACCAGGACATCCGGAAAATTCGAAACAATCTCCAGAAGAGCCGAACAGATCTGTTCCTGCGGCCTGCCCTGATTCTCACGGCGGTGAGAGGTGACGAGCACCAGCCGCAGGTTCTCGTCCCGTGCGCGCGTGAGGATGGGGTGATTGCACGGACGCTTCCAGCCAAGCACGTCGTGGAGCGCATCAATCACCGTATTTCCCGTGATCCAGATCGTGTCCGCGGAGATGCCCTCTGAAAACAGGTTTGCGCGCGATTCCTCGGTCGGAGCGAAGTGGGCGTCTGCCAGGACCGTTGTAAGATGACGGTTTATCTCCTCCGGAAAAGGGTAGAACTTCTGTCGAGTGCGCAGGCCGGCCTCCACGTGCGCGACGGGAATCTTGTGGTAGAAAGCTGCCAGGGCACCCACAAAGGTGGTTGAAGTGTCACCCTGGACAACAACGAAATCCGGCCTGGCCTGCGCGAGTACGGAGTCCAGCCCGGTGACGGCATGCGCTGTGATCTGGGCTAGGCTTTGCCGTGGTCGGATGATGTGCAGGTCGTGATCGGGCCGGATGGAAAATAAATCCAGAACCTGATCCAGCATCTCGCGATGCTGCGCGGTGACGATGGTTATCGGCTGAAAGCGCTCCGGATGGTCCTTGAGGCGCTTGATCAGGGGGGCCAGTTTGATAGCCTCCGGCCGGGTGCCGAAAATGACGGCGATCTTCAGGGGTGTGGTACCGGATTGCATCAAGCGCTTCTTGACGGGTACGGACAACTGACGTACACCGGCCCTCCACAAAAACAGCGGATAATAATACCACTTTCAAGCACCATGGCTTCCAAATTGCAGCCAATGAAAACAAAGGATCACCGTGTGGGGCAAAAGTTGCAGCCGTCTTCAGGATTCCCGCGCGAATTGGGGCGGCATCAGACCTCCGGGGTCGCGGCCTCCGGGCGCGACTCGCGCTGTTTCTCTGATCGGCGCCACGAGCAGCCAATTGGCGATGATATTTTTGCAGCCCCTAAGACGAATTGATTGCGCGTCGGGGCGATAGTTGTGGTACGCTAGTGATTCAAGCCACGATCTGGCAGTCTTTCCTGCAACGAACCGACGGGCACATTCCAATAGATCTTACGATCCGGGAAGTGAGTCGTTAGTACTGACAATTCTGGACTTCAGGCGCCGGATTGCATTTGTGGAACATGCTGCAGACCGCCGGCAATTGCGGTCCCCACTGCTTTGTGAAGGTGATCCATGAATAGAAAATATCGTCAGCCCGGCTATCAGGACAGCGACCGGGAGCGGAAGCCCAAGCCGCCTCCACGAACCAAGGGTCCTGGAGGACGAGTTGAAACGCGCTTCCACCTGATCACACGGTGCAACAACTGTGCCGCCGAGATCCAGGTCGTAGATCAGGTTCAGACAACGGACAAGTGCAAGAACTGCGGAACGGACCTGCATACCTGCCGCAATTGCCTGCACTTCGATCCTTCGGCGCGCAATGAGTGCATGAAACCCATCGAAGTCCGGGTTACCAACAAGAGCGCCAACAACCTGTGCAGCTTTTTCGAGCCGAAAATCCTGGTCGAAAAGCAGGGAAGCGGAGCCGCGCCAGCCAAGGTCGACAGCCACCGACAAGCCTTCTACGATCTCTTCAAGAAATAGCCGCTCGTCTCGGATCAAACATTCGAGGTCTGTGCGCCGCTTGAACGACAGTCTCCCGCCTGAGCACGCCCTCACGTCGGGATGCGGGAAGCCTCTTCTGCGACGCCCTTCACGGGGGCGTAACCTACCTGAACCTTTTCACTATTGGCCGAATCCAATCAAAAAGGTATCGTTTTAAAGTGTTAGTTCGGGTGTAGGAGAGCCGGCCCTCCATAGGGTACGCGCAAGAATTACTTGGCATTTTGCTGCAGGCCCTCAGGCCCGTTGGCGAGGCGCGAGCGACGAGAACTGAGCCGAAGGCTCAGCCATACCCGGGGTGGTATGTAGGAGCGAGCAACAACGCCAGCGGGCCTGAGGGCCGCAGCCCAAAGGGGCGCGGCGGGCATCTGCTTCGTTGCCGCTCCTCGACGATATAAACCGATATCGCCTGCGTCGCGGCGCCTCGCATCTGCCCGCCCCAGGAGCGCCGCAAGCGCGACAGTGCTCGCGCCAAAATGCCAATTAATTCTTGCGCGTGCCCTTGGCCTTTCGAGCTTTCCAGGACAATTGAACACGAGGATTACCTGTGGATATCACGGATGTACTGCGGGCCTGGGGCCGGGTACTCGTCGGTCGCACGCCTTCTCTGTCTATTGAAATCACACGCGAGTGCCCCCTTCGCTGCCCCGGCTGCTATGCTTACGGCGATGATCACCTTGGCGGTTCTCTGCTCCTGCGTCAAATGCGCGACTATAAAGGACAGGATCTGGTTGACGGAATTCTGCACCTGGTTGAGGAGCACGAACCGCTGCACGTTTCTCTCGTCGGGGGCGAACCGCTGGTTCGGTTTCGCGAACTCTCCGTCCTTCTTCCCCAACTGGCCGCGCGCGGAATACACACGCAGGTTGTCACCAGCGCGGTTCGGCCGATTCCGTTGGAGTGGAGGAATATCCCTCGGCTGCGGATCTCCGTTTCGATCGACGGTCTGCAGCCGGAGCACGATGCCCGGCGCAAACCGGCGACCTACGATCGCATCCTCAAACACATTGAGGGTCATCGCATCACGGTGCACTGCACGATCACGCGCCAGATGACCGAGAGGGCCGGGTATCTTGCTGAGTTTGTGCAATTCTGGAGTGCCAGGGTGGAAGTGCAGAAAATCTGGATGAGCCTGTTCACTCCTCAAAAGGGAGAGACCAGCTACGAGATCCTTCCGCCCGGACGCCGTCAGGCGGTGATCGATGAGCTCGAAGAGCTCGGCGGGCGGTACGAGAAGCTGGAACTGCCCCGCCGCCTTCTTGAAGTTTATCGTCGTCCGCCCGAGACACCAAGAGACTGCATATTCGCGCGCACGACCAGGAGCATCACGGCAGACCTGAAGCGGACCATCACTCCCTGCCAGTTTGGCGGCAATCCGGACTGCTCACAGTGCGGCTGCATTGCCTCGGCTGCTCTGGAAGCGGTCGGTCGACGCACCCTGCCCATTGGGATTAGGGCCGGACAACTCTACAATGTCTCGGAAAAGATCGGCGCCTGGGTCGCCTCCGTGCGTGAAGCTGCGCAGCTGAAGCCCGCAAAGACCGAGTCTCAAATAAGCGAAGCCGGCAGCTGACGATCCCGTCGATAGAGTAGAATCCCCGAGTTAGAGCTGGGAGGCCCTCAGTCGTCGTTTCTCGTCATCTATAATGGATGTTTGTCAATGTTCAGTTCGAGGTCGCCATGAGCACAACGCTGGGCTTCATCGGAACGGGCAACATGGGTTTGCCGATTGCACGAAATCTGTTGGGGGATGGTTATCCTCTCAGGATCTTCAACCGGACAGCCGAGAAGGCCGCATCTCTCGCGACATTGGGTGCGAGGCTGGTCTCGAGTCCCTCCCAGACGGCGGAGCCGGGTGGGATTGTCTTCACTATGCTTGCGGACGATCGTGCACTCGAAGAGGTCGCCGTGAGTGGGGATGCGTTGGCAAAGGCTCTCGGTCCCGGCGGGATCCACGTCTCGATGGGCACCTTGTCGCCGGCGGCTGCGCGGAAGGTCGCCGAGCATCACAGGGCCTTCGAGGTTTCCTACCTGGCCGCTCCGGTCTTTGGCCGGCCGGAAGCTGCTGATGCGCGCACGCTTTGGATCTGCCTTTCCGGCGCACACGCGGCGAAAGATCGTGTCGAGCCGATTTTGAAGCTGTTGGGACGGAGTGTGACGGATTTCGGCGAAGATCCGGGAGCGGCAAATGTAGTCAAGCTGGGAGGCAACTTTCTGCTCGCGTCCGCCGTCGAAGCCATGGCGGAAATGATCGCACTCGCGGAAAAGAACGGGATTGCACGCGAGAAGATGATTGATCTCATGGCCTCGACCCTGTTTGCCTGTCCGGTCTACCAGATATATGGAAGGGCGCTGGTGGCGCAGAAATACCGGCCGGCCGGGTTCCGGATGGAACTCGGGCTGAAAGACATCACTCTGGTGTTGCAGACTGCTGCGGCGAGCAAAGCGCCGATGCCCATGGCAAGTCTTGTTCGAGACCGCTTGCTTACAGGCGTCGCCAAGGGACGTGGTGATTGGGATTTTACCGCGTTTGCGTTGGCTGCGGCTGAAGATGCTGGCATCAAGATCCCTGAATAGCATTTTGCCGACATTGGCGTCTTTGAGGGAGATCTTTAAGAATCCTCCGGCAAGCGCATAGTGCAGCGCACCCTGCTGAATCCGAAGTGATCCGCAGACCTGGGTAATGCTACAATCGGCGCAAGCGGAGGTGAATCTGGCCTGGTGGCTGGCCTGGACTTCAAATCCAGTGGGGTTCACCGGAAGGTGGGCTCGGTGGGTTCGATTCCCATGCGCCTCCGCCAATTCGCCTTACGGTCCTTCAGCAAAAGCGTCCTTAGGGCTGGCGCAAGAATAAATTCACATTTTGGCGCGAGCGCCCGCCGCCGCGCCCTTTTAGGCTGCGGCCCGCAGGCCCGCTGGCTTTGTTGCTCGCTCCTCACATACCACCCCGGGTATAGCTCGTCGCTCGCGCCTCGCCAGCGGGGGGGGCCAGCAGCAAAATGTGAAGTTATTCTTGCGCCAGCCCTTAGAACCCAATTCCGCTCGAAAAACCTGCGCTGAGGCCGGTGATTCTTCCTCTCGGCCGACCTTTGCCGGGCAGCGAATCTTCAATGTCGCCAACCGGGACGACGAGGTGCCGAACATCGTTGCGCTCGACAAGGGGCTCGGCCGCTGGGTGGGACCAGCATCGCTGGAGCAACTCTTGAGGCACGCTGGTACCGGTGCCGACCACAGTCCTATCTGAGGCTTGGAAGCCTGTCGCTCTATTTGGTCATGCCAGGATTACCAGGCCTCGAGGAGGATTTTCCTCAGAAACCGTAATTCCGCGCGCGAGCCCATGCCTGGTGCAAGTCCTCTTTCGGTTCGCGGCACACCGCCACAACAAAGCGACGCTCGCGGGGAAGAACGGGCTCAGTCAGGTTTACATCAGCAGCGATTAACACCTCCTGGAAAAGCTCCTGGAGCGTCCGGCGCGGGACGTAGATGGAGATCACCGTATCGATGGGTCCGGCGGGCAAGCCCCACAGGTAATAGCTCATGTGGTTGCTCACGGCGCCAGGCAGGCCATAGGGTTTCCCGAAATAGTCGATCGCAGCCGCAGGACCATACCATCCGGCCAGGATGATCGTTCGCTTCTGCTCCTCCGGGGAAAGGCTCCGATAGACTTCGGCCACAATGGCGGTGCGTGCCCTCCAGCCGTACATGCCGTGCAGGTCTCCGGTCAGCTCGTAGACGTTCTGGAAAGCGCCGAAAGTCGCCTTCGTGACATATTTCTCCAGGGTTTCAATGGGTAGCACAGGCAGAATTATGGGGGCAAGCAGGAGCCCTCCCAGCACAAGTGCGCCCAGTGCGACTGGGCGAAGCCAGCTCCAATTCCGGCGCCGGATGAGTTCCTCGAGCATAAGGCCACCCGCAGCCAGCAGCGGAGGGTACGCCGGGGCGAGGTAATAAATCTTGCTCCTGATCAGGAGGAGCAGCAGAAATATCGACACGAACATCCAGCCAAGCACGCGGTAAGGCTTGCCTCGCGGCGAAAATAAGAAGATCAGGCCGCAAAGCCAGATCGGCGCGGCGATCGGATGCAGGTACAGGAACTGTCCGGCGACGAACTGCATCGGGCTTATGCCACTCAACTCTCCACTGCTCAGGTTGCGCAGGAAGAGGACCGTCGGCCAACCGTTTACCATCTGCCAGATCAGGTTCGGCAGGAAAATCAGCGACGCAATGGCTCCGCCGGCATATAGCCAAGGCGATTTGAACTGCCTGCGCTCCTCAGTCAGTAGTAGAGCCACCACGAGGCCGAAACCGAAGAACAGCATCGAATGCTTGGTCAGCAGTTCGATGCCGGTCACGACTCCGAGCCACAGCCAGAGCTTTGAGTTTTTCTCCTGGATGATACGAGCCAGCAGGTAGAAACCCGCGAGCCAGAGCGGCAGCTCGAAAGCCGGAATGCACAGCATGTTGTCTTCGCGCAGAAAGGCCGGGGCGATAATCATTGCGAGGCATGACGCCGCCTGGGCAAAGCGGCCGCCGCCCAGCCGCCGGGTCAGGAGGCCCATGAGGAACACGGCCACTGCGCCGGCTAACAAAGCAAAAATGCGCAGGCCAAATAAAGATTGAGGAAACAACGTGTCGGCCAGGCGCGCGATCCAGGGTATCAGCGGGGGGTGATCCACATATCCGAAGGCCGGATGCCTGCCGCAGGCGACGAAATAAAGTTCGTCGTGATGAAAACCGTATCGGGTCAGCACAGGCAAATGGATGATGATTTTGAGCAAAACAAAGCTGCCCAAAAACAGCCAGTCTCCCCTCTTCATTTCCGCTTTCATAGCCGGGCATCTTACACCATCGGGATTCGGACCACCGCATCTTGAATCAGTGAGATATGCGCTGCAGATCATTTGTGAGCTCAATCGGAGTAGGGGCAAACCAGTACAGGCATGCTGGCAGGATCGCTCGCAAGAAGGCGCGTTCGAGGAAGTATCCCGCTGACAGCCCAACAGGCCAGGGAAAGAAGTCGCCGAGGCGGCCGATCCAACTTATAATGATGGCCATCTCCGTTGACGTCATTGCGGTGCGCGGATTGCTGCCGCGGAGCCCCCATGCCCGAGATCGGACAGACCATTTCACACTATCGGATCATTGACAAGCTCGGTGCCGGTGGCATGGGCGAGGTTTTCCAGGCCCTTGACAATGTCCTTGATCAACTGGGCCAGCGATGGCCGAATTCTGGCACTGGGCCTGCAATTCCGCGGGGACCTCTGGCGCTTCCGCCCGACCACCCACGGTCACTGAGCCTTGGCAGGAGAACAATCCCCGAGGGCACTGAGTTTGACGAGCCTTGCTCTCAGTCCCTCTTCTTCATCGCTTCACCGCGCTTGTCGAGAGCCTCAAACCGCGTTTAAATTGCATGTATGGGGATCTGAGGGACCCGTGTCCAGCACGCAAGAGGAGGGAATGTGAGACGTCGAACTTTTCTGAAGGGCGCTTCCATCGGTGCATTGACGCTTCCTTTTCGCCGATCCGGCTCACTTGAAGCTTGTTGGTCGGCGCCGCCCAAAAAGATCGCTTTTGGAGGTATTCAAATAGAGTGCAGCACTTACAGCCGGATCCGCGCGAGGATGGAGGATTTCAGCATCGAGAGGAATCAGGCTCTCGCGGATGACCCTTTTTTCAGCCAGCTGAAGACGTACCCATACCCCTTTCACCCCACCCTGCTCGCTTCGGCGGTTCCCGGCGGCCCGGTCGAGCGGAAGACCTACGATGGCTTGAAAGGGGAGTTTCTCGGCAGGCTCAAAAAGCTCATGCCCCTGGATGGCCTGTACCTTGCCATGCACGGCGCGATGTTTGTCGACGGAATGCAGGACGCCGAAGGCGACTGGGTATCCGACGCGAGGAAACTCGTCGGCCCCGACTGCATAATCACGGCCAGCTTCGACCTGCACGGCAACCTGAGCAAGCGGGTGATCGACAGCCTTGATATGCTCTCCGCCTTCAGAACAGCGCCTCATATCGACCGTGAGGAAACGACTCGCCGGGCCTGCGACATGCTCATTCATTGCCTCGACAAAAATATCCGTCCCTGGATTATCTGGGCTCCAATTCCAGTGCTGATGCCGGGAGAGCGCAGCAGCACGGCCTATGAGCCCGCACGACGGCTCTGGGGGCAGCTTCCCGGTCTGAATGCAGTTCCGGGTGTTATGGATGCATCGCTCCTCGTAGGCTATGTCTGGGCCGATGAACCTCGTGCAACGGCGAGCGCCGTTCTTACAGGAACCAACCCGGACCTGTTGAAGAAGGACGCGCTCTTGCTGGCCCGGCAATATTGGGATGCTCGAAAGGAGTTCCAGTTCGGTGTCCCGACAGGCACGCTCGCGGAATGTATCGAAAAAGCGAAAGGCCTGAGCACCAAACCGGTAGTCCTTTCGGATTCCGGCGACAATCCCACAGGCGGCGGCGTCGGGGACCGTGCCGAAGTGCTGGGGGAACTCCTGCGCCACAGCGTTCAAAATGCCGTCATTGCCGGGATCGCGGATCGCCCGGCGACCGAAGCGTGCTACCGCGTGGGGGTGGGCGCAACCATCCCCCTGAAGATCGGAGCCACTTTGGATCCGGAGGGCAGCCGCCCAGTAGATGTCACAGCCAAAGTAGTCTTTCTTGCGCCCGCCGACAGTGTCCCGGACCGCGAAGCAGTGGTGGATGTGAAGGGAATATCCGTCGTCCTGACCGCCAAGCGCCGTCCCTTTCATGAGATCCGCGACTTCACATCGCTGCATCTGCAGCCCACGGAATTCAAAATCGTGGTCGTCAAGGCCGGCTATCTTGTCCCAGAGATCGCGAAGATCGCAAACCCGAACCTCATGGCCTTGACGGATGGAGCGGTGAATCAGGACATTGTGCATTTGCCCAAGAATCAATATCGGGTTCCGAGCTATCCGTTCGAACCTGGGTTGGAATGGAAACCCTTCACCGTCACATCGGCACGGTCGCCCAAAACGGAAAAAACGCATTAGATCGATCGGTTCACGGCGTGTCACCCCCCCCAATGTTAGGAGAGCATGAGGGTTAGGACGGTGCAGTTGCGGCGACAAACGGTCAAGAAAATCGCACCGCGGTCTGCTTGGTAAGCGTCGATCGCTCGACTCATCACCTATCACTGAGAGTCGATCTGCAGGAAGTATAGTAAGAGGGCGAATGGTCTATACAGTAAGAGGGCTTGTACCCACGAGAGGATTGGGATCGGGTGAGGGCGACACGGATGCAGGAAACAGCATATGCGGAACAAGGAGTTGAGGATGAAGCGAACTGTGCACGGAAGTTGGACGGCCATTGGTTTGGTGGCGCTCGCGGCTCTGGTGGTAGCGAGCTCGGCGCCCGGGGCACTGGCGCAAATGCACGCCGCGGATGTGGTGAAGAAGCTCGGAGACTTTGACACTTACATGGAGCAGACGCTTAAAGACTGGAATGCCCCGGGGATTGGCGTGGGCATCGTGGTGGGTGAGAAGCTGGTATTTGCGAAGGGATATGGCTACCGAGACTACGAGAAGAAGTTGCCGTTCACGCCGAAGACGCTGTGCCAGATCGCGTCCATCCGGCGAATTTGTCTATCCGCGGCAGTGATAGTCTCGCTCACCGCCCTCGCCCTGATCGGCGACACAAAAGACGCCAACGATTGGACCTGAGGCAGTGCTTCAAGGTAAGATCTTAATTGCAGTGCCCCAATAAGCCGCAGAGCCCAAGTGAAATCTACAGGTGGATTCCGATGCGATCCATTGTGGCCGCCGGCGCTTCGATGACCGAGCGGCCAGCTGCCCGCCTAAGGGCTCGCGCCAGAATGTGAATTTATTCTTGAGCGAGCCCTAAGATGCCCTGAGGTGGGTCGGTGATTGCGCTGAATCCCTACTGGTATTGAAGAGAGTCAAACATGATTTCGAAATTGGTAAAACTCATCTTATGGATGATTATGTGTGCCTTGCCGCTCGCGTTCGCGGATACGTTGCGGGCACAGGTTGCCGGGTCCACGATCTCCGGCACTATCACCGATGCTTCCGGAACAGTCGTTCAGCTTGCCACTATCAAGGTCAAGAACACCGTCACGGGGCAAACGATCCAGGCACAATCCGACTCGAAGGGGAACTACGGTGTGCAGAACCTCGTTCCTGGAGACTATGAGGTCTCCGTATCAGCCGCAGGATTCACTCCCAAGACAGCCAAAATCACCCTCTCGCAAGGTGTCGGGCAAATCCTGAACATGTCTCTCTCGAAGCTTGGCGTTAATCCGAATGAGCCCTCCCTGTCTGATCTCGGCTTTCCACCGAGCGAGACCAAAGGATCTGTTCAGGAGCAGGCGAGGCTGGACAAACGCTCGCACATGCTCAAGATCCATCAGCGGCTTGGGCTGATCACGACGGCCCCGTTGGTTGCCACAGTCATCACCGGAACTTTCGCCGGTGGGAGGAGCACCAGTTCGACAGATCGAAACGTACACATGGCTTTGGGCTCGGTTACCGCCGGGCTCTATTTCACCTCTGCCACCTATGCCATTTTCGCTCCCAAGATCCCAGGAATCCAGGCCCGCGGCCCCATCCGTCTGCACAAAACGCTTGCCTGGATTCACGGCGCGGGAATGATTCTGTCCCCGGCCTTGGGAGCTATGGCCTATGAGCAAAGAAGCCGCGGGGAGAGGATCCATGGAATCGCCGGGGCTCACTCGGCTGTGGGTATCGTGACGGCTGCCGCATACGGCGCAGCCATTTTGTCCGTTTCGGTGAAGTTCTGAGGAATCCATTTATGAAAGTTAGAGCCCTGGCCGTCTTCCTGGCTGGATTTTCTCCCGCTCTTCCACTGCTGGCTGGAGCCGACAATCAGTGGATTCTAGAGCAGTCGACCCTGACATGGCATGCGTCGCACCCGCTTCATCAAAGCGAAGGAGTCAGCCATGCGGCACGAGGAAAGGGTGTCTGTCACGCCGGACAGTGCGAATTCCTGATCGCCGTTCCCGTCAAATCTTTCGATTCGGGCGACACCAATCGTGATCTTCACATGATTCAGGCCGCTCGTGGCGCCGAGTTTCCGATGGCTGTCGTGCGCACCAGGCTGCCTGAAGACGCGCTGTCATCAACCTCGATTCACGCCGACCTGGAGATTCAGTTTGCCGGCCAAACGGTTCAGTACAAGCAGGTTCCTTTGCACCTATCAATGCAGGGCAAAGAAGTGCGGTTGTCAGGTTCCATCCCGGCGACTTTGTCCGACTTCAAGATCGAGCCACCCACACTGCTGATGATCCCGGTCAAGAACGAGATACCGATCCATGTCGAGATGACCTGGCAGGAGAATTCGGGGACAGGCGCCTCAACCTCGAAGTAGGCTTGTCCGCCGGGCTGAGGTTGAGGGCCAGGACGGGTTTGTGGCCAATTGACCGGTAATCCGCTGACTGCGCCTGACTCCCGTGTCAACGGCGCTCGCCATGCTCGACCCTCATTCTCCCCCCCAGTGCCCCCGATAGAACGGTCTATAGGCTGGGCGGGCAGAAGGATCAGGAATCTGCCGCCTTCGAAAAATCGGCTTACTTGAGGATGGCTCAAAAGGGGACTCAACTACATGCGCATCTTCAGTCAGCTAGCAGGGATAAAACAGCGGCTGGGTTCCGCGTTCCCAAATGCTGAGCGAAATGCTGGGCCGCCCGCAGGGCCGACTCTTACATTGTTCCCACAATTGAGGCGTGCCGATATGTCGGCCTGCGGGATCCTTACCCCGGCCAGTCTGATCGAGAATGAAGATTGAAAAAATCACCCCTCTCCTGAAATAACTTCCCCGCTCGCGAAACATTACCCTCAGTACTGGGCCTATAAATTGGGGCAGGGTTGAAATCCATACAGGGCGCAATCCTTTGCGGTCCAGGGAGGCAGCCGGATTGTCGTGAACGATCCGGCCACACAGAGGAAACTGACATTCACACAAGGAGGCAATATGACCGACATCCATGTGGTCGAACTCACTACTGACGAGATGCTCGCGGTCAGCGGCGGTCGGGACAATTTCTACTGCTGGGGCGGCGGGGTCATGACTGTGCTTGGATTTGCGAGTATGAATGCGATGGCTGCAACGGCCGGTGTGTGGTTCATATACACATACTGCTAGCCCGATCGTATTCTCGAGCAGACCACGGAAGGCGCATCTGACACGGACGACAGCCACGTCCAATCCGATATTGAGATTCCTGGCGCGTACCGTGTCTCGGCCCGCCTCCCACGAGGGGAGGGAGATCAAGCAACGCAGTGGATCCTTCCAAAGAGAGACAAATGAGGGCATCGAATTTGACACTTTCTGGCTGCGGTGCTCATGAACAGTGCGGGCTGGGCATTACTTGAATCCGGCCGTCGCCCTGCATTCGTCACCGATGACAGGGCCGGGCATCTTCGTTGCCAGCGGTTCGACTGCCGATCGAGTCCGGAGAATCGCCGGCCGTCAGACAAGAGACAACAGCACTGTGAAAGGAGAAGTCATGCAAACAATCAATCTGGTGGATCTCACGAGGAATGAAATGCTGCTGATCGACGGTGGAACCGAGCGCTACACCTGTGCGCTGGTCGGTGGTTTCACTGCAGTGGCATTTCTCGCGGGCCAGTGGTGGGCAGTTGCCGGTGGGCTTATTACCGCCTATAACGCCGGCTGCTTCCAATCCTAGCCGTAAACCGGAGAGGCTGTTCATCAGCCTCTCCTGATTTCTTCCGCCTGTCAAGCCCCGCTCGTGGCGCTTCGCATCTGCGCGCCCGGGGCACGCGTCAAAATGCACAGGACACGAACGATAGACCCGGACTGGAACCGTTATGGCCGGTAACGATCTCACACCGCCTTTCCTTCGCGGGTTGGCGAGCATCCGGCCGCTGATCGCGTTGCGCTATCGCCTGCTGTGGGCGCAGGCTCGCGGCACGGGAGGGAAGAGCGCCCTGTTGGTCGTCCTTTACCTGTTTGGAGCAGGATTGTTCCTGCTTTTTAGCCTGGGCGGCGCGGGAGCGGCGCTTGTTGCCGCGCGCTCAGGCCGCGGTGAGGAGGTCGCGCGGTGGACTCTGGCATGCATATGTGGCGGCGGAGCCGTCTCGAGCCTTGTGTTGGGGGCCGGCCCTCGTTCGGCCTTTTCAATCAGAATCCTGCGGCAATATCCGATCAGCCCGCTTCATGTTTTAGTCGCGCGACACCTGACGGGACTGCTCGACCCCATCTGGATTTTCGTGCTGGCGGCCGCCCTGGGTCTCGCAGTGGGATATGCCGTAATGGGCTTCGCCTCGATGGTGATTGGATTGCCGGCCTCGATCCTTTGCGTTGTTGCCAGTTATCTCGCGATCCTGATCACGTTTGCGTTGGTGGATCGCCTCCTCCTCAGGAAGGCGGGTGCAACGGTCCTTGGAGCTGTGGTGTTCGGATTGACCGCCACCGTCGCTATTGCCGGTCCGATTCTCGCCGGCGGGGCCAGTCGCAACTTGTGGCGAATACTGAATCATGTTCTTATGTTAACGCCTCCGGGCAACGCCGCCTCTCTGCTGGCCGCTGCAGGATACTTTCCAGCCGCCCTGCTGCTGCCGGGCTGGTGTGCCTTGCTGGCCTGGATACTGGCAAGACTGGAGCGGCACCTCCCTTCGTCGGCAACACCAAGTCCACTCCGCATCATGGGAGAGGGCTTCTATGACAGAGTAGAACTCCTATTCGCCGGAATTTCCGGCCCGCTCGTCGCAAAGGCATTGCGTTACCATCTCCGTTCGAATCGAGCCCGATTCAATCTACTGCTGTCGATCCCCATGATGGCATTTCTGCCCAGGTTAATGGGGAAGGGCTCTGGGCCGGATGGGACATTTCTGGTGGCGCTTGCTCTGTTTTTCTGCGGCGGGATCGCCGCCACAGGCACACTGACCTTCAACCAATTCGGCTATGACGGCGCCGGCATGCGTCGATATTTCATCCTTCCGATGCGCATTGCCGACGCACTCCGAGCGGGGAGCATCGCGTCATTGCTCATGGGCGGAGGAGCAATCCTGACAGGGTTCCTGCTCTGGGCGGCAGCATCGGGCACTTCCTTCGATGTTCGGAGAGGCCTGATGCTCGTCTTCAGCGGGCTGGCCGGACTCCTCTTCTTTAACGCTCTTGGTGCCTGGACAACCGTGTTCGCGCCCCGGAACCTCAACTTCC
>DASQID010000014.1:0-5065 GCA_035631775.1 Acidobacteriota bacterium | reverse complement strand
CGTTTACCAAGGTCAATCCTGCGGACCAGCCGATCCTCTACATTGCCCTGACCTCTCCCACACTGCCGCTCTGGACGCTCGATGAATATGCCGAAACCAGGATCGCACAGCGTATCTCGATGATCAGCGGGGTCGCCCAAGTTCAGGTTCTGGGAGCTCAAAAATATGCGGTGCATGCCCAGATGGATCCACACGCACTGGCAGCCAAGCAGATCGGTATCAACGAGGTCGAATCCGCACTGAAGAATTGGAACGTGAACATGCCGACCGGGGCGATTATCGGTCCGCAGCGAGCGTTCACGCTGCAGGCAACGGGACAACTCATGAATGCGGCTCAGTATCGGCCGCTCGTTGTCACCTATCGGAAAGGTTCGCCCGTTCGCCTCGAGGAGCTGGGCATCGTCATTGACGGCGTCGAGGACGACAAGACCGCGTCGTGGTATTACTCCGCCGGGAATGTTCAGCGGTCGATTATTCTTGCCATTCAGCGTCAGCCCGGAACCAACACCATCGAAGTCACTGATGGTGTCAAGCGCCTGCTGCCCATTTTCAAGGCCGAGATCCCGCCGTCGGTCAATATGGATATCCTGTATGACCGTTCCGACACGATTCGGGAATCCTATCACGATGTGCAATTCACCCTGATGTTGACCCTTGGCCTGGTTGTGATGGTGATCTTTCTCTTCCTGCGCAACTTGTCTGCCACGACAATCCCGAGCCTGGCACTGCCCTTTTCGATCATCGGCACTTTTGCGGTGATGTATCTGTTGAACTACAGCCTTGACAATCTCTCCATGATGGCACTCATCCTCTCCACAGGATTCGTCGTGGATGACGCAATCGTCATGTTGGAAAACATCTATCGCCATATGGAAATGGGAGAGAAGCCCCTGCAGGCGGCGCTGCAGGGTTCCAGGGAGATCGGATTCACCATCGTGTCCATGACCCTGTCGCTGGCCGCCGTTTTTATTCCGGTACTGTTCATGGGGGGAATTCTGGGACGCCTTTTCAAGGAATTTGCCGTCACGATCTGTGTGGCCATCCTCATATCGGGTGTGGTCTCCGTCACCTTGACGCCGATGCTTTGCAGCAGGTTCCTGCGTTCGGTACACGAGCAGAAGAGGTCATGGTTTTACCGGATTACAGAGCGGTTTTTCGAAGGCATGCTGCGGACCTATGACAACAGTCTCAAGTGCGTACTTCGCTATCGCCCTGCCACAATGATCTTTTTCTTTGCCGTGCTCGCTGCCACACTCTACATGTTTGTCAGGATCCCGAAGGGATTCGTGCCGGATCAGGATACGGATCAGATCGCCGTGGTGACTGAAGCAGAGCAGGGGACTTCCTACCATGAGATGGTGCATTATCAGAAGGAAATCGCCGATGTGATCGCCCAGGACGCCAACGTTGTATCCCTTATGTCCAGCATCGGAGGCACGGGATCTTCCACGCTCGGCGGACCAAACCTGGGCCAACTCGTAGTCCACCTCAAGCCACGTTCGCAACGCTCTCTCCTGGTGGATGATGTGATCGAGGAGCTGCGACCGAAGATCGAATCGTTCCCCGGCATGAAGGTCTACCTGCAAAACCCACCGACGATACGCATCGGCGGACAGGTGACCAAGAGTCTCTACCAGTTTTCCATGCAGTCGCCCGATAAACCCGTGCTGTATGCATCTGCGCTGAATCTGGAAAGAGAGGTCGCGCAAGTCCCCGGCGTGATCGATGCCACTACGGATCTCGCGGTCAAGAATCCCCAGGTGAACGTGACAATCGATCGCGATAAGGCTGCGGCACTCCAGGTCAGCGCGGATTTGATCGAAAACGCACTGTATGATGCATACGGCCCACGCTGGGTGTCTACCATTTACGGTGCGATCAACGAATACAAGGTGCTCCTGGAGCTCATGCCCGAATATCAGCAGGATCGGAGAGCCCTGTCATTGCTGTATTTCAAATCGGCCGCAGGACAAGTGATACCCCTCGACACCTTGGCAAGAGTGGCTACGGAAACCGGGCCGCAGACAATCAATCACAACGGGCAGCTACCGGCCGTCACCCTCTCCTTCGACCTGCAGCCCGGCACTTCGCTCGGAACGGTCGTTTCCAGGATCCAGGAACTCGCGGCTGAGACACTGCCTGACACAATCAGCACGTCTTTCCAGGGCGCTGCGAAATCCTTCCAGACCTCCCTCACGAACCTCTGGGTGCTCCTCATTGTCGCAATCATGGTGGTATACATAGTCCTCGGGATCCTCTACGAGAGTTACGTCCACCCGTTGACCATTCTTTCCGGCCTTCCGTCGGCAGGGTTCGGCGCGCTGGTCACGCTCTTTCTGTTCCACCTCGAATTGAATATCTATGCCTTCGTCGGATTGATAATGCTCATTGGCATCGTAGAAAAGAACGCCATCATGCAGATTGATTTTGCCCTTGACGCGGAGCGGAACCAGGGTCTGGCGCCGATTGATGCTATCTATCAAGGCTGCCTTATTCGCTTTCGGCCCATCATGATGACAACCATGTCGGCGCTGCTGGGTGCGGTTCCCATTGCTGTGGGATACGGAGCAGGCGGCGAAGCGCGGCAGCCGCTGGGTTTGGCTGTCGTCGGCGGATTGCTGTTCTCGCAGTTGGTGACGCTGTACCTGACGCCGGTTATCTATACCTACATGTCCGCGGCGCTTGAGTTCCTTCGAAAGCACAAGGAGCGAAGATACCTGTCCTCCTCACCAGCCACTTCCTGATTGTGGATTGCGGACTGGCGTCGGCCTGGCCGACGTTACCTTTGAGACTCTCAGCGCCCTTATGCCTTGGCGTTGAGCTTTTATAAAACTCACCGCCAAGACGCGAAGAGCGCCAGGGTACGCGAAGGCGGCTTTTTAAGACTGTAGGCATCCCTAGGGCGCCGCGGGCGAACATTTATACACAAGACTGTCGATGAAAAACTCGAGCATTCGCTCCATGCGGATGGAGGAATGTCCCTGATCGGGTCCGACCTGTACTTCGAAGCTTTTCCCCGCTTTTTGTAGCGCCGAGATCAGCTGCAGGGAGTTAGAGGGATGAACATTGTTATCCGCGGTCCCGTAATACAGCAGCAGCCTCCCGCGCAGCTTTTCGACATAGGTCATTGCGCTGCCGGCATCATACCCCTCCTTATTCTCCTGGGGAATCCACATGTAGCGTTCCGTGTATATGCTGTCGTAATTACGGTAGTCGGTTGGGGGGGAGGACGCGCATGCAGCCTGGAACACGTCCGGATAGCGTACCAGACTCATCACGGAGGCATAGCCGCCGTATGATGTACCGTAAATTCCGACACGACTCCTGTCCACATATGGCCTGTCCCAAAGGGACTTTACGCCCGCCGCCAGATCGTCGATCTCCGTCACGCCCAAGTGGAGATATAGAGAGTCCAGAAACTGTTTTCCTCGTCCTGCCGCACTCCGCGCATCAAGCGACGCGACCAGAAATCCGAGTTCGGTGACGGCGCTGGGTGTCGTGAACGTCTCACGCGCCCCGTTTGTTTCCGGTCCGGCGTAAGTGGTGACCAGAAGCGGGTATTTCTTGCCCGGATCGAAATTGGACGGTCGGTGAAGCATCCCATAAAGCAGTGTCTTTCCGTCTGCAGCGTTAAACGTGAACAACTCGACCCGCCTGAATCCAAGCTGGTCGAACTTCGTCGTGTCGCTGGTTGCCAGCACCGCCAACTGCTTGCCCTCCGAGTCCATCAGATAAGTCACCGGAGGGACGTCATGTGCCTGTGCGGTTTCGATAAAATGCAGTCCGTCGGGCGCCACATCGACGGTGTGGTTCAGCGCGGGATCGGTCAGACGCTTGTCGCCCGTCCCGTCCAGTCCGACCCGATGGAGTTGGAGCTTCATGTGGTTGTCGCCGCTGCGGGCGGTATAATAGAGCACCCCCGCATCCTCATTCACGTTGAGGATACCGGCAACTTCGAATGGATGGCGTGTCAGGGTCGCCAGCAGCTTTCCGCTGAGGTCGTACAGGTAAAAATTGCGCCAGCCGGTGCGTTGCGATGCCCAAATGAAACGCCGCCCATCCTTCAGAAATTCCATCGTCGGCGAGTTCTCAGTCCAGCTTGCAGGCCACTCCTCCCTCACGACCACGCGACACTTGCCCGAGTCCGGGCTGCCTGCAACCAACTCCATGATGTTCTGGCGCCGGTTCGTGCGGCTCAGCAGGAGTTCCTTGCCGTCGGCAGTCCAGGAGATGCGGTAAACATAATGTCCGACTACGGAATCATCAAAAGGTCTGCCGTCTCGAACGTCCACGAGAGTCGCCTTTTTTGTTTCCACATCATAGATAAGGAGGTCGACAACGGGATTGGCCACCCCGGCCTTTGGATACGGCTCGATATCCATTTTGCTTTGCAGTTTGGTCTGATCCAATTGGAGGTAGTAGTCGGGCACCTTGCTTTCGTCGAAGCGGTAGAAGGCGATCTTTTTGCTGTCGGGAGACCACCACATTGCCGTGCGCTGGAACAATTCCTCGCCGTACACCCAGCTCGCCGTTCCGTTTTTGACGCGGGCCTTCTCGTTTCCGTCCGTTGTCACTGCAAGTTCGTTTGCTCCGTCTGCATCGGACAGCCACAGGTTGCGGTCTCGATAAAAGGCCTTGCGCTTGCCGTCCGGTGAGACTGCGGATTCAAACTGGCGTCCCCGGGCGGGGCCTCCCGGCTGGAAGCGCGATCCTCGTCTCCCTGTGGAAGGTTCTGCTTCGCCGACGGAGGCCGCCGCTTCAGTGGCTGTCTTTGAGGCAATATCGTAGCGCCAGGTCTTGCCTTCCTTTTGATACTCGAATGCCTTGCCGCCGTCCTTCCACTTCACAGAAAGCGTCCCCAGCTTCAGCGCGCCGGACATCTCCCCGCTCATTTTGATGTACCGCTCGTATCCGGGCATCGTCTTCAGACGATCTTGTGCATTGGCAAAGTTCAGCAGAACCACCAAGAGAGCGGCCAGTTGTCTCATAACATTTACAGAACGGTTCTTCACTGCGAGACCTCCTTCGTCCGCCCCAATATCGGGCGGAGTGTGGGGGATTTCTT
>DASQID010000013.1:0-7004 GCA_035631775.1 Acidobacteriota bacterium | reverse complement strand
GCCCGGAGACGGTGTCGCCGGTCCGAAGATCGAATTTTCGGATCTGCGAGGGGGAGACATATATATCATCCGGTCCCGGCAAGTAGTTATAATCCGGGGCGCGCAAAAAACCGAAGCCCTCGGGCAGGCATTCCAGCACTCCTTCTGAGAAGATGAGGCCGCTTGCCTCAGTCTGCGCCTTCAGAATCTGAAAGATCAGTTCCTGTTTACGCATGCCGGTATAGCCGGGGACGTTCAGATCTTTGGCGACCTGTGTGAGCGCCGAGATATTCATCTCCTTCAAATCGCGTATATTCAGATGGCCGTTTTCTTTCTCCTTTTCACGGCCGTTGTTTGCGTCTTTGCGACGTTGCGTCGTTTCAGGCATATGTGACTCCCTCCACAGGGGAGCGGTGCGGTAGGTTAAAGGTTCACTTTCGGGGAAAGGCTGGGGGCTAGCTCTTACGGATGGTTTCGGTCACCCGTCTCCAGATTTCCATACAGCCAGCACCGGTTACCGCGGAGGACATAATCGCCGGTTCCCCGCCAAGGGTATTGGATATCACCCGCGACTGCACAACCCTGTCATTGCCGGACAGTTTGTCCGACTTTGTTGCGACAACCACGCGCGGGATATTCCGGTAGTCCAGCCATTCGGCAAGTTCAAGATCCAGCGCTGTCGGCCGTAGTCTGGCGTCAACAAGCTGGAAGACGAGCGAAATGGTCGAACGGTCCCGAAAGTACTGCTCTATCAGCTGCTTCCACATCCGGCTCACGGCCCTCCCTGCCTTGGCATAGCCAAAACCCGGCAAGTCCACCAGGAAGAAGGCTTGTTCGAACCGGTAAAAGTTAATGCTTTGAGTCTTTCCCGGGGTCGAACTCGTGCGGGCAAGACTCCTGTTCCCTGCCAGTTGATTAATCAGGCTGGACTTCCCAACATTTGATCGACCTGCAATAACGACTTCAGGGATTCCTTCACGCGGGAAATCACGCTCTGAAAAAGCGCTCACCACGAATTCGGAATGGATCACAAATTGATCATCGTGAGAGCTTCAGTGCGCGATGCTCTCGTTCGGTCGGTTGCCCTTGTTGAGGTCGGGAATCTCAGCTACCTGGCCCTGGGCGACAGGGAGACGTTCCAGCGCCACCTGCAGAACTTCGTCCATTGTCTCCACAAGGCTGACACTCATTGTGTCCAGAATGTCCTGAGGAATATCCTGGAGGTCCTTCTCGTTGTCTTTGGGCAGAATGATGTTTCTGATGCCGGCCCGATGTGCCGCCAGGAGCTTCTCCTTGACTCCGCCAATCGGGAGCACCTTTCCGCGCAAGGTGATTTCCCCCGTCATGGCTACGTCGCTTCGAACGGGGATTCGGGTCAGCGCAGAGACAATGGTGGTAGCCAGCGTGATGCCCGCCGACGGCCCATCCTTCGGAATAGCTCCCTCCGGGATGTGTATGTGCAGATCCATCTTCCGGTGAAAGTCGCGGCCGATTCCGTATGCGGAGGCTCGGCTTCGGACATAGGACATCGCCGCGCGCGCTGATTCCTGCATCACCTCTCCAAGTTTGCCGGTGAGTGTCAGCTGTCCTCTGCCATCCATTAGCGTCACTTCGGTGAGGAGCACCTCTCCGCCCACCTCTGTCCATGCCAGGCCTGTGGCGGTTCCAACCTGGTTGCTCTCGAGCACTCCCTGTTGCCGGAACTTCGGCTTGCCGAGCATTTTCTCCACAACATCAGGCGTGATGGACTTCTGGTTGGCCTCAGAGATCACAATCAGTTTTGCGGTCTTGCGGCATATATTGGCAATCTCCCGCTCGAGGTTGCGTACCCCGGATTCGCGGGTGTAGCTGCGAATGAGAGTCAGCAGTGCCTCGTCGGTGAATTGAATCTGCCCGGGCGTTAGCCCATTGGCTTCGATCTGCTTCTTCACCAGGAAGCGCTTGGCAATCTCGAGCTTCTCGAGTTCCGTGTAGCCGGAAAGATTGATGACTTCCATCCGGTCCTGGAGAGGCCGTGGAATCGTATAGAGCACGTTCGCCGTGGCGATGAACATGACCGTCGACAAGTCGAATTCGGTGTCCAAATAGTGGTCCACGAACATATGATTCTGTTCGGGATCCAGCACCTCGAGCAGCGCGGCCGAGGGGTCGCCGCGGAAATCCATGCTCATCTTGTCGACCTCGTCGAGCATGAACACCGGATTCCGTGTGCCGGCTTTTTTGAGGTATTGGATGATTTGGCCGGGGAGAGCGCCGATGTATGTCCTGCGATGCCCGCGGATTTCCGCTTCGTCCCTCACGCCTCCCAGCGAAAGCCTGACGAATTTCCTTCCCGTGGCGCGCGCGATGGATTTCCCCAGGGATGTCTTGCCTACGCCGGGCGGGCCGACGAAGCACAGAATCGTACCTTGGGGCTTTTTCACCAGACTGCGCACGGCAAGAAATTCCAGGATGCGTTCCTTAATCTTGTCCAGGCCATAGTGATCCTCTTCGAGGACCTTCTTGGCGAACTTGATGTCCCGAATCTCCTTCGACTTCTTGACCCAGGGCATCGCAATCAGCCAGTCCAGATACGTCCTGGATACCGTCGACTCGGCCGACATCGGTGGCATCATCTCGAGACGTTGAATCTCCTTGATCGCCTTTTCGTGCGCGTCCTTCGGCATCTTGGCGGCTTCGACCTGCTTTTTCAGCTCGTCGAGCTCGTTTTTCTCATCCTTGCGTCCCAGTTCCTTCTGGATCGCCTTGATCTTTTCGTTGAGGTAATACTCCTTCTGGGCCCGTTCCATCTGTCGCTTCACGCGACCTTGGATATTGCGGTCCACCTTGATCTTCTCGATCTCGACCTCGATAACCTCGTTGATCTTCTCGATTCGTTCGGAGAGGTCGGTCATTTCGAGAAGCTGTTGTTTCTCTTCTATGCTGATCGGCAAATTGGCGCAGATGTTGTCCGCCAGCTTCGACGGCTCGAGCGTCTTCATTGCATTGAGAATCGCATCGTAGTTCACGTGATGGCTGAGCTTCGAAAACTGCTCAAAGACCGTCTGGAGCCTCTTGATCAGCAGATTAGTTCGGGCCGTGCCCAGTGAGGTTTCCTCCAGCAGTTCCACATCCGCAACGAAGAATCCGGTCTCGCTCGAAAACCGCAGTGCCCGTACCCGCTGCACGCCCTCGACCAGGACCTTCACGTTCCCATCCGACAGCTTCACGCTCTGAACGATATTGGCGACCGTTCCCACATTGTAGATGTCCTTTGCCTTGGGCTCATCCACGGACGCGTCCATCTGCGTCGCCAGGAATACACGCTTGGATCCCTCCAGCGCGAACTCCAGAGCTCGAACCGATGATGGGCGCCCGATGACAAACGGGATCATCATGTGGGGAAAGACCACCACGTCCCGGATCGGGATCATGGGGAGTCGTTCATTTTTTTTGGGGGATTCTTCGTTTGTCATGCCTTAAGCTTAACCGGCCTTTTCGAGAAGCGCGAATACGATGTCTTTGTTCTCGACCATCTCGCGCGTAATTACAAACTCCTTTACCTTTTTCTGCGAGGGAAGCTGGTACATCACATCCAACATAAGATCTTCGAGAATGATTTTCAATCCCCGGGCTCCCATCTTTCGATCCAGGGCTTGATGGGCCACAGCTGTCACGGCATCGTCCGTGAACTTCAGTTTGACGTTCTCAAATTCGAAAAGTTTCTGATACTGCCGTAGGAGGGCATTTTTTGGCTTGGTCAGAATGTCCACAAGTGCCGCCTGATCGAGTTCAGAGAGGGAACCGATCACCGGCAGCCGGCCCACGAATTCCGGAATAAGGCCGAACTTGATCAGGTCTCTCGGTTGGGTGACATCGAGGATGTTGGTGGGCAGAGGCTGCTTGCCCTTCTTTGAGTCCTTCTCCCCACTCAGGAAACCCAGGCTCTTCTTTCCGACCCTGCGTTCGATGATCTTGTCCAACCCTACGAATGCGCCGCCGCAGATGAACAGAATATTGGTGGTGTCGATCTGTATGAACTCCTGGTGCGGATGCTTTCTCCCGCCTTGTGGGGGCACATTTGCCACAGTGCCTTCCAGAATCTTCAGCAGGGCTTGCTGTACACCTTCTCCCGACACGTCCCGCGTTATGGATGGATTTTCATCCTTGCGCGCGATCTTGTCTATCTCGTCGATATATACGATGCCCTGCTGGCACTTGTCCTTATCACCACCCGCGTTCTGAAGCAGCTTGAGGATGATGTTTTCGACATCCTCTCCGACATAACCTGCCTCAGTCAGGGTCGTCGCGTCCACGATAGCAAAAGGAACCGACAGCATTTTTGCCAGAGTTTGCGCCAGGAGGGTCTTACCGGTTCCCGTGGGTCCGATCAGCAGAACGTTGCTTTTCTGCAACTCAAGGTCGCTGCGCTTCTTGGAGATCTCCAATCGCTTGTAGTGATTGTAAACGGCAACTGCCAGCTTCTTTTTCGTCATCTCCTGACCAATGACGTACATGTCGAGAAACTCCTTAATTTCCTGAGGCTTCGGGAGTTTCTCGCCGATCGGGGATGTCACCACATCATCTGCGATGATCTCGTTGCATACATCGACACACTCGTCGCAAATGTAAACCGTAGGGCCTGCGATCAGCTTCTTGACGTCATTCTGACTCTTGGAGCAGAACGAACACCGTAAGACATCGTCGCGCTCGTCGTCTTTTCTCAAAGGAAACCTCCAAGGTACGGAGTTGCTGCCCTACTCTTTTCTGGAGATGACTTGATCCACTACGCCGTATTCCTTCGCCTGCTCGGCTGTCATGATATAGTCACGCTCCACGTCCTTTTGAATCCGCTCGATGGCCTGACCCGTATGACGGGCCAGAATCTGGTTCATGGATTCCCGCAGCCGGAGAATCTCTCTGGCGTGGATATCTATATCCGTTGCCTGACCTGCAAGCCCGCTCATGGAAGGCTGGTGGATCAAGATTCTGGAATTTGGCAGTGCGAAGCGCTTTCCTGGACTTCCTGCAGCCAAGAGCAGGGCTCCCATGCTGGCAGCCTGGCCGACACAGATCGTCGTAACATCGGGACGAATAAACTGCATCGTATCATAGATCGCCATGCCTGCAGAAATGGATCCGCCAGGAGAATTGATATAGAGGGATATGTCCTTATCAGGGTCTTCGGCTTCGAGGAACAGCAGCTGGGCCGTGACGAGGTTAGCTACGTTATCATCGATGGGCGTGCCCAGAAATATAATGTTATCTTTCAGAAGCCGCGAGTATATGTCGTATGCTCGCTCGCCTCGATTGGTCTGTTCGACCACCATGGGTATCAGAGCCAAAGCTTATTACCCCCCGCTAATATTAGCATTGCGATGTATGAAATCAAGCGCCTTGTTCCGGAGCAAATGCTCTGTAAAGCTCTGAATTCGCTTGTCCTTCTCGAACTGTGCACGAATGGCCGGCGCCGATTTGTTCGTGGTTTCCGCCAGCTTCTGGAACTCGGCTTCGAGTTCGGCCTCAGTGACGTCCAGGGACTCCTGACGGGCTATGGCTTCAAGGACCAGAGAACGGCGGACCGCCTGCTCGGCATGAGGACGTTCTTCCTCAAAAACCTTCTTCCAGTCGATTGAAGTCTTGTTTACGTCGACTCCCTGGCGCGCCAGATTAGCAGCGATTCGGCGGGCATGCTCTTCCAGCTGTTCCTGTACCAGGCTTTCCGGAACTTCGAAACTATGCCGTTGGACTATCGTGTCCAGCACCGCCTCCCTCGCCTTCTTTTCGGCACTTCGCCTGGCGTTCGTTATCAAATCATCCCGGACCTTGGTCCGCAGCGCATCGAGGCTCTCCGCGCCCAGATCCTTGGCGAATTCCTCGTTCAGATCGGCTAGATGCTTTTCCTTTATGTCTTTAATTATCACATGGTAATGGACAGTCTTGCCTGCGAACCGCTTGCGATGGTAGTCAGCAGGATAGGTAACGTCGAACGAGCGTGAATCACCCAGCTTCGCCCCCCTGAGGTTTTCCGAGAAAGTCTCGTTAGTCTGAGGATCGCCTACCACACAGGTGACATCATCCTCGTGCAGCGGCTTGCCGCCGCCTTCAAACTCGCCATCGATTGTGAGCATGGCATAGTGGCCGTCTTTTATCTCGCCACTCTCGTAGGGCACAAACTGCGCGTTTTGCTCGCGCAGGGCTTCCAGGGCCTTGTCGACATCTTCCTCACCGACCGAAGCCGACGGGAGCGTCACCGCAACTCCTTTATAATCTGTCACTTCAATTTTCGGCAGGATCTCAAAGCTCACCGTGAATTTCAATGGTAAGCCCGCCTCATCCCGGACATCCTTAACGGTCGGTTCGGACAGCGGGTGCAGGTCGCGGGTTCGAACTGCATCCTTCCAGCAGCGCTGAATGATCTCATGCGTCGCCTCGTTGCGTAATTCTGCCGAATAGCGCTGCTTGATGATGCTCAAGGGCACTTTACCTGGACGAAATCCCGGCACCTTCGCACTCTTCGCATATTCCTTGGCCAGCTTCTCGACTTCCCGTTGGACTTCGTCCGCCGGGACCTCCACTACGAGATTCTTCAGGCAACTGCTGACATCCACCATTTCAAGGTTAGGTTTGGTTTCTTGTCTGACTGGCTCCGTCACTGCCGAGATCTCCGTGGAGTAATAGCCGCATCCTCGACGCGGGGCCGATGTGGCTGAAGCGCCTTATTCCCACTGAGCATGGCGATTCGTCCTGGTCTGAGAGGTGCTGATTTGTTGCGCCGGCCCGCCAAACGTCGCGGATATGGTGCGAAAGGGGGGAGTTGAACCCCCACCCCTTGCGGGACTGGATCCTAAGTCCAGCGCGTCTGCCAATTCCGCCACTTTCGCAGTTGTCCAACCTCGTGCTATTTTCCGGAATTCCGGCAAAAACTGCAACTAAAAGGCGAGAGGAGAGCGAGGACGAGTCGGAGGTTTCATCCGAAACCAAGCGCGGAATGTAACAAACGCCGGACCCAGTGTCAAGACGCAGCGCTCGAGGCAGTAGCTTGA
>DASQID010000012.1:0-5066 GCA_035631775.1 Acidobacteriota bacterium | reverse complement strand
GAAGCCACGCCAAGTTCAGCCAGAGCAAACAACAGAATCGTGAGAAACATCCCAACCGACAGTGTTACCTTACCTTTCAACATTTTTCACCTCCCGGCACCCGTTTTACCCGAATCCCGAGTTTCCCAACACCCGACTTATTTGATCCTCGGGAGTGAAAAAAGTTTCACGCTGTACGGAATCGCGTGCAGCGAGACAGAGTTGCGGGCAGACGCCAGAAGGTGGAATGCTGCCTTCTGCCGGCCCTTCCGGGGCTTATGTCGACTGGGACGACAAACCCCGGGCTGCGCTGCGCTTGCCCGGGGCTACTGGCTTGCCCCCCTCCGGGGGGCTTCGTCAAGCCCCCCGCTCTGCGGGTGGTAGCTGATTAACGTAGTGAGCTGCACCGGGAGATTGGTGGCAGATTTATTTCAGGTCAACGCTGACAGACGAAAACGTACTCCTGCATGCCATGGCGCAGCAGGAATGAAACCAGCACCTCAAAGCCTGTCATCATCAACTTGATATCTCTTGGCTGATAACGTGGGCAGGGCTTGGTGGCCGGCGAGTGATTCTCATAAAGCAGCCGCTCACGATCCAGGATCTTGAAATTGGTTGGTTCGACCGGGATCTGATGCAGCGTGGATACGAGCACGAACACGAATGTTCCCGGATGACAGACTTTGCGCAGAACCCGGACGAAACTCTCCAGCTTGGCGGATTCGAGATAATTGAATACGTCCCAGCCGAGGACAATATCGAAGAGGCGGTCAGAGTCGCTGCAAAGCAGGCCTTCAAACAGGGCATCGTAGGAGGGCTCCTCTTCGGATTCCGGATCGACTGTAATTGCTCCGACTTCAGCCAGCAGGCTGGGATAAAAGTCTGGAAGGCAAATTCTTGCGGGGATCTGCGCCCAAAAATTGATATTATCTCCGCTTGCCTTTCCCAGATCGAGAATTGAATACTTCCGTCCCGGTTCCAGTTGCTGCAAGAGTGCGGTCAGGGCCAACGATCTGTAAATCACCGGTTCGGATCGAGCCGTCGTAGTTGCAGTCTGTGCCATCGCAAATCCCAGTCAAGGCTGCCAGTATCCACCCTGCGCCTGTGCGTGTGTGATTGTGCCAGATTAGCGGGGAGAGTTGACGTGAACACTCCAACCCTCATGTCCGGTGCAGCGGGACATGAGGGTTGAAGGATGGCGACTCCGGTTTTAGCGGCAGGGTGGAAAACATACTGAGCTGCCTGTCTGCTATCAGCGGTGCGACCCACGATCGCCTTACCTCTGCCCAGGTGGCCCTCAGGCCTTTTCGAGTTTCGGAGGGGAGTAGACCATAGCTTCGGCTTCCTTGGCTTGAGCGGGATAGCCTTCGGATGTCTCCTTGGGGCACATATCGATGCTTCCCTTAAAGTGACAGCCGTCCTCCAAGGTTACGCGTGGCGCGGTGATGTTGCCTCGGAGATTGCCGGATTGGCGCAGCAACACCTGCTCTTCGCCCATGAGATTTCCCTGCACCTCTCCTTCAACGCTGATGTGCTTACCGAAGATATCCGCTTTCACCCTTCCGTTTTTCCCAATTGTAACATTATTCTGTCTGAATTCGATCTTGCCCTCCACACGCCCCTCGATGATCAAGTCTTCTTCGCCCTTCAGCTCCCCCTTGATAAAAATCGACGGGCCGATCATAGCCCGCTGCTCCTGCGCGCCACGGGGTGTAGGGTTACGCGGCGGGGCAACAACAGGCTGTGGCTGAGCTGGCATATAAGGTTGGGGTTCATCACCTTCTGTTTTCTTCCACATATCAGAGTACTCCTTAGAAATTATCCTGCGGGTTTAACGCCTACCGAGGCTGGAGCCGCGGCAGGGGAAGCCACTCAACAACGATCACCCTCTGGATGGCGGGGCTGACTCAGGCTGACACAGCGATAGATTCACATTCCGGTGCGAGTGCCGGGCGGTCAGATGCAGGTGCCGCCACGCAGGCAAATGAGGCCTGGGGGCCTCCACCAGAATGGGAAGTTATACTTGCGCCAGCCCTTGGTTTCATGCGCACCGCAGCAGGTAGGGGACCCTCAACCGCACCAATCTTCCCGATTCCATCCCCCAAAATCGAGGAATATTTCCCTGAGCAAAGGACAGACCAATACTCAGGAGGTCCGCATCTCCTTGCGATACCTTGCTTTTTACAAAAGGACCACCCGCTCACGAAGCAATTTTATCACCGAAAGGCTGCCTTGTCGCTGCAATGCACCCTGAAGACTCGCCTCGAGGCCGGATGCCGCCAGGCAACTCACCGCTTGACCGGGACTCTGTCCTGCCAGAAGGGACCATCAACGCCGGGCGGCGGCTGCTGGACGGCGTATTGATCTTCGTCTCTCAACTCCTTTTTCAAGCGGTAGAGCTCAGCCTTCAATTCGAGGACAAGCTCTTTCTGCGCCTGATCATTGTAGATGTTATGCAATTCGGACGGATCTTTCGTGAGGTCGAACAACTCCCACTGATCCTTTTTCCAAAAATAGATCAACTTGTGTGTTGCGGTCCTTATGCCATAGTGCGCGCGGGTGTTATGGTCTCCGGGATCGTGGTAATAACGATAATACCAGCTTGTTCGCCAGTCCTTCGGATGCTGCCCTTTCAGCAGCGGCAGGAGGCTCCTCCCCTGCATATCGGCGGGAACACGAAGGCCTGCGATGTCCATAAACGTGGGCGCGAAGTCCGCGTTTATTGCCAATGCATCCAGCACTGACCCGGGCTTGATTACTCCGGGCCAGCGTATCAGAAAAGGCATTCTAATCGATTCCTCGTACATGAAACGCTTGTCGTAGAGGCCGTGGTCGCCGAGAAAAAAACCCTGGTCGCTTGTGTAGATGACGACCGTATTGCTGCTCAGGCCATTCTGGTCCAGCCAGTCGAGCAGGCGGCTCACATTATCGTCCACAGATTGTATGCAGCCAAGGTAGTCCTGAAGATATCGTTGATACTTGAACTTATTCAGGGCGTCACCAGTAAGCGTTTCTTTTTTACCGTTTGCCTCGATCTCGACACCGACCGGCTTGACCCTGAGCCACTCATTGCGCGACTGAGGGGACAAGTCAGCCGGCGGCTCCAGCTTCAGATCGCGACGGGTCATGTCCTGAAAGACCTTCTGTTCACACTCCCGAATGGCATCGGTGCGCGTGGAGTAATCGTCGTAAAGGGTGGGGGGTTCCGGGATGGTTCGGCCGGAAAACATCCGCCGGTGCTTCTCGTCCGGATCCCAGGGACGGTGCGGTGCCTTATGGTGGCACATCAGGAAAAAGGGTTTGTCTTTCGGCCGCTTCTTCAAGAAATCAATGGCGAGGTCGGTGATGATGTCGGTGACATACCCTTTGATGACGCGCCGCTCCTGATTGTCGAGGAACGCAGGATCAAAATAAATGCCCTGCCCGGGGAGAATGATCCACTGGTCGAAGCCTGTCGGATCACTTCCCAGGTGCCACTTGCCGATCATGCCGGTGTAGTAGCCTGCTGCCTGGAGATATTTAGCCACCGTCGGTTGCGAGCCATCGAAGCGATTGAATACAGGGACTCCGTTGATATGGCTGTATTTTCCCGTAATGATCGTGGCACGGCTGGGTGCACAGATGGAGTTTGTCGCGAAGACGTTGTCGAAACGCATTCCGTCTCTGGCCAGCCGGTCGATACCAGGAGTCTTGTTCACTCGGCTGCCGTAGGTGCTGATTGCGTGTGCAGCATGGTCGTCCGCCATTATGAAAATGATGTTGGGATGTGGAGCTGGAATCATGGCTGCAGCCGAAGCGAGGCATATCCCTAGAATCAGCAGTGCACGGTAGGCGATGTGAAGCGGCGGGTGCGTTGTCGTGGCGCGGGCGTTATTGGTCATATGATCACCCATGAAGTAGCTGTCGGGACCACGAACACCAGGCCGGTTGCCGGCTCATCGATTGCGATGTCCATCCTGACACAATTCGGGGCTGAGATACAGTGCTTGTCGTACCGCCTTCGGACGCTGATGAGGTCTCGGCTCAACGCCGCGCTGCACCTCGGGCACAGAAGCCGGCCAGCCCCAGGCGCGGCAGCCAGCGTGCTTCGGCAGAGAATGCGTCACCCTATTTATGGATTTATGTGCGACGATGATCTGGGAATCGGCTATGATGCCGCTTTCTCAGGATGCAGCAGCCAATGGAGTTTAGGGCTGGCGCAAGAGTAAATTCACATTTTGGCGCGAGCACCGTCGCAGATGCCCGCCCGCCGCCGCGCCCTTTCAGGCTGCGGCCAGCGGGCCTGGGGGCCAGCAGCAAAATGTGAAGTTATTCTTGCGCCAGCCCTTAGTGTTCCTTCGCGTCTTGGAGTCCTTGCGGTGGCTCTTTAATAAGCCACCGCAAGGACTGTAAGACGCGAAGACAGCAATCGTATCCTTGCTGAAATGGCAAGGATTAGAACGCTAGTAGTACGGACGGGCCCTATCGCTCTCACTATGACCCCTACTTCCGATCGTCCAATTCACAGCCGCGCGTTCCGGCGCCGCCGCGCGATCAACTGGCTGACGCTCGGCACGACTTACGCCGCAATGTACATGGCGCGCTACAATCTCTCATTCGCCAACAAATCGCTCTCCGACGCCTTCGGCTGGGACAAGACGCAGATCGGCACCATCATTTCCACGATGCTGACGATTTATGGTTTTTCCGCGTTGTTGAACGGACCGATCGCCGACCGCATCGGCGGACGCAGGGCGATGCTCATCGGTGTGTGCGGCGCTATCGTCTTTAATTTCGCCTTCGGCCTGGGTGCCTATCTTGGATTTCTTGGCACGGGCATGCTGCTGCTGGCCTATCTTTCGACCGTATGGGCGCTGAACGGCTACTTTCAGTCATACAGCGCGCTCTCGCTCATCAAGGTCAATTCCGCCTGGTTTCACGTGCGCGAGCGCGGCGTCTTCTCCGCTATTTTCGGCTCGATGATTCAAAGCGGACGGGCCCTCATCTATGTGATCGGGCCACTCGCCGTGACACTGCTGCCGTGGCAATGGGTGTTTTTTATTCCGGCAGTCATCATGATCGTGATGGCGTTCCTGACGTTCCTCTTT
>DASQID010000011.1:0-15639 GCA_035631775.1 Acidobacteriota bacterium | reverse complement strand
GGTCAGGACGCTGCAAAAGCGCAATGGCCGCAGAGCCGTGGAGCCGCAACCATCCTAGAACTGCGAACCAATCATGCTCCAGACCTTCGTACTACAAACCTTGAAATCCTTGCCAGTTCGACAAGGATACGTCACCTGTCTTGGCGCCTTTGCGTCTTAGCGGCGGCTTTTTGACAAGCCGCCGCAAAGGCGAAGACGCGAAGGAACGCGGGACCAAATTTGGTTGCGGCTATGCCGCTCCGGGTAATTCGTGAGATTCGTGGCAGTTTCAGACCTGGACAAACGGTGCTGTCAGAAGCCAGGCAAAGAGGAGCGTGTTGAACACTGCCGTGGTCATAGTCCTGCGGGTGAAATGATAAAGGGCCACAGAGAACAACTGGAAGACAGCAAACAGCAAAACCAGGAAAGGGAAGCTCACGGACAGCAGGAAGCGCGGCGCCCGAAAGAAGGGCGATCCGATCGCCAGCAGAAGGGCTGCCAGAATGAAGACCTTGCCTCCCAGGGAGTAGAAATATGAACCCCACGGCGAGCTGTCCTCCTGCACCGACCGCGCTGCCTTCTCGTCCTCAAAGAAAAAGGGCGAGATGCCCACCGCCACCACCGCAAGCCAGCGGAGGCGTCCAGCGCTCTCGAGCAGGTAGAGCCAACTCCGGTGCGTCATGGCTCCGAATGTAAGATACAGAAATAGAAAGGCGGCAACACCTATCATGATGCTGGGCGTGAGATCGTCCAAATCCAAACCCGGATCAGGGGATTGCGTAAGACGGACCAGAATGATGCGGAAGAGCCCCGTCAGGAGGAAGAACGAGGCAAGATAGCCGCCCCCTTCGATTCGGATGAATTCGAGAGGGGACCAATAACGCAAGACGAGCAGGGCGAGGAGCGCAGCAGGCAAGCACAAGAGATTGTTACGCCACCCCGCCTGATGCTCGAAGGATAAAACCACCCGCGGCTGTCTGACTGTCCCCATCAGAGCCGCCACAGGAATGAACAGAAGGAAGATACCGGAATAGAACAGGCCAACCCACAGCGTCCACCGCGGAGGCTCGGGCAGCGACTTCAGCGAGAAAGTTCGCCCGAGCCACTCCTGAATTCCCCGGAGCGTGCGGGGATTATACAAAACTCCCAGATGATTGGCTTGGCCGACAACAATTAGCCGACGAGCCGTTCCGTCGATGATGCTCCCCGTCTCCTGGTCGCTTTGAGACACAGCACCCGCGGTTGCTTCCGACAACATTCGCACGGTGGCGTCCTGCAAGCCGGGCACATCCCGTTCGCCGACCACTGCGAGGAAGTTCCGTGGACGGTCGCGCTGAAGTAGGGAAGGAGGATTGGAGATACTGATCGTAGCCTGGATGCCGTCTGTTTCCATAGCCAGTTGCATCGCGAGGCTGCCCCCCATTGCATGCCCGATAAGCGCCACGGTCCCGGGTTGAATGTACCCCTTGGCAAGCAGATAGCTGTAGATACCGCGAACTGCCGGAAACATCTCATCCCGGCGATACCTTGACATGGAGTCACCGCTGCCGGGGAGGTCGGGACAGTATACGGCTATGCCCGAGCGCGCCAATGAACGGGCTATGGCCTGCATCATCTCCTTGCTCCCGGAGTATCCATGAAACACGACGGCACTGGGTCCACCTTTCCATCCCCGAGGCTGCAGGGCCAATACCGGCGTTCGAAAGGCATCTTCGGCAACGAACTCGTAACGAACAATCGATGGATCATCGCGCAACCCGAGCAATGACGTAATGAAAAGGCCCAGGCCGAGAACCGCAAGAATCCACAGAATCAGGTTCCGTCCGAACATGGCCGCCACAGCATAGCACCCTTCTACGATTGCGGATTGAACATAAGATACCGGCACCCGGCAGCGGCTGCAGCTGACAAATAGGAACAGGGGGCCGGACGCTCGTCATTTGCAATTCGTCTTCTGAAATCCTTTGGTCGGCTTTCCGCGATTGCGGATTGAACAACAGCATAATACGCAATCCGAAATCCGCAATCTCCAGTCCCGCTGTTTGTACCGACCACCCGAAGGGTGTATGCTCTGTCACCTTATGGTTGGTGCCTCAATCCCACAGGTGCACGAAAGCCAGGTTCGCGAGAAGAAAACTGTTGCCGGCACCTCGGTGCTGGCTGCGGTATTCCTCACGAGCATAAAGCTTGTGATCGGATCCATTACGGGAAGTCTCGGGATTCTGGCGGAGGCAGCGCATTCCGCACTCGATCTGGTGGCTGCGGTGATCACGTACTTCGCTGTGCGCGTGAGCGATCGACCGGCCGATGACACGCACCTGTACGGCCACGGTAAGGTCGAGAATCTGAGCGCCCTTGTGGAGACGGTCCTTCTGCTGGCCACCTGCGCTTGGATTCTGAAGGAGGCGACCAACCGTCTGTTTTTCGTGTCTGTCGAGGTCGATCCCAGCCTCTGGGCATTCCTGACGATGGCGATATCGATCGTGGTGGATTTCTCTCGTTCTCGCGCGCTCGCCCGCATCGCGAAGAAATACAATAGCCAGGCTCTCGAGGCGGACGCTCTGCATTTCAGCACCGATATCTGGAGCTCGTCAGTCGTCATTCTGGGGCTCGCGTTGGTCAGGTACGGTGAATTCGCTGGCCTTAAGTCGTTCGCGCTGCGCGCCGATGCGCTCGCGGCTCTTGTGGTGGCAATCATCGTGATCCATGTGAGCGTGCGGTTGGGGCGCCGAACGATCGACGCCCTGTTGGACCGGGCTCCACATGGGCTGGCAGACCGCCTCAGTGCTGCCGTATCCGGAATCAGCGAGGTGCGCGGTGTCTCGCGGCTGCGAGTGCGCAAGGCGGGAAACCAGGTGTTCGTGGACCTGAATCTGCAGGTGCCCAGACACCTATCGTTCGAAGAGAGTCACGCGGTGACACGCAAGGCACAGGAGGCGTTGCGCACTATTTCCCCTGATGCCGACGTGGTCGTCCACGCCGTGCCGGTCGCGGAGAACGAAGGAGTCCTGGAACGGATACAGGCTGTCGCAGCGCGCCAGCACTACGCGGTGCACAATATCACCACCCACTGGACCAACCGCGGCGTCTGGCTTGACCTCGACCTCGAGGTGGACCCGGCTCTGACCTTCGATCAGGCCCACGAGATGGCTACGACCCTTGAAAGACAGTTGCGCGACGAGCTCGCCGAGATGGAACCCGCGAATGCGGTGGCGGACGTCAATGTCCATATCGAGCCGCGCGACGAGGAACTGGCCGTCGGCTGGGATGTCGAGCCCGACGAAGCCGCCAGTTACGTCGAACGAATTACGACAATCAGCAGCGAGATGGGACACATCGACGGGTGCCAGGATATCCAGGTTCACAAGCTGAAGGGGCGCGTTTACCTGTCATTCCACCTGCTGATCGAGGCCGACCGACCGACTGCGGAAGTCCATGCGATCGCGGAGGAGATGGAAAGCCGCCTGCGCAGGGAGTTTCCACAGTTGGGTCGGGTGGTCATCCACACCGAACCCGCCCGGGTGCCGTAGCGGCTCTGGTCTCAGTTCTTGAAAATTTCATTTGCTTGTATTCTCTGTGCCTCGATCAGGACTGCACAGGCCAAAGGCTCACAACGGACAAATGACAAATTCTTTGGGTGGGGCTCTTCGGACTGCAATCCCAACTCATGTATGTTGGGACAATTCTTCTGTCCCAAGAGAGCCGCACCCAAATGAGATTTTCAAGACCTGACACCAGCCCTACTTGCCGAATTCGATGCCTCTTTTCTCTCGGCCCAACGAAACCACGACTGCACACACGAGGAACACGGTCAATGCCGTTACAGCCATGGCGTTTGCATAATTCATCCGTCTGGCAAATATCGCCTCGAGCCAGGCGACGGTGCCGGCAATGAGAACTCCGCACTGATAGGCGAACCCGGGCAGGAAGCCTCGAACACTATCAGGCGAGAGTTCGGTGATGTGCGCCGGTATCACGCCCCAGGCTCCCTGCACCATAAACTGCATCAAAAATGCTCCAAGTATGAGCAAAGAGGTAGTTGGAGCGTAGGCCCAGAATGGGATCATGATCACCGCGAGCAGAAGGGATATCACCATGCCGCGCCGCCTGCCGAAGCGGTCGGAAAACAGTCCGACACAGATCCCGCCGATCAGGGCTCCGATATTGGCGACGATCGAAACCAGCGCAGTTATCTGCGGTGACAGCCCCCGGTGAACCTTTAGGAATGTCGGATACATGTCCTGCGTGCCATGCGACACGAAGTTCATCATGGCCATCAGGGCGACCAGGTAGAAGAACAACCTGCGATGTCCTTCAGCCATGCGCCAGGTGATATCCGACATGAATAATACAATCATGACCACAGCGAAAATCGTCAACCCTCGCAGCAGTGTGCTGCCGGCCGACATCTGTGTCTCACCCACAGTGGTCAGAAACCAGAACGGCGCGCGGGCACGCACCAGCGCGTAGTCGATGACAGCAGCCGCAACGGCAATCACCGGGTAGCGTCTGGTGTGCGTGCGGAGCCCTGTCCAGAGAGCGCTCCAATCCTTGCGGCGGGACTTCTCCCAGACCTCCGACTCCTTGACCTTGCGCCGGATAAACCACGCGAGCAGGGCCGGCAACCCGCCGATGAAAAACATCGCACGCCAGCCGAAGTGCGGCAGGACAAAGAAGTAGGCACAGGATGCAAGCAGATAGCCGACTGCATAACCCTCCTGCAGAACGCCGGAGAGAATTCCACGCCAGCGCGGCGGCACCGCCTCCATGGCAAGCGAGGCGCCGACACCCCACTCGCCTCCCATCCCTATGCCGAAAAGAGCGCGCAGGATGATAAAGGTCGTATAGGTGGGAGCAAACCCGGACGCAATTTCCACAACGGAATAGAAAACTACGTCCACCATGAGTGGAATGCGCCGCCCGTAGCGGTCTGCCATCAGCCCGAACAGAAAGGCTCCAACCGGACGGAAGGCAAGGGTGACGCTCAGGGTGAGTGCGATGTCGGCATTGGTCTTTTTGAAGTCCTTGGCAATCTCGGTCAGGACCATGACCACGACAAAGAAATCAAAGGCATCGAGCATCCAGCCCAGGAAGGAAGCGATGAGTGCGTTGCGCTGATTGCGCCTCCTTTCCCTGATTTCCTGAGAAGATAGGGGAACGGTTGCCATGGCGGTCAGCTTATATCCCGGGGCAACATACCCGCAACCAAAAGTATTAGTTCGCGGTTCGCAGTTCGCAGTTCGCGGTGTTCGCAGTCTGCGAACTTCTTGCATGTCCCCGGGAAGCCTATGGTGATAGAATCGGGCGCGCTCAATAACGAACTCATTAGGGGGCCTCATCATGACTATTAACAAGCGCGTTTCAGGAGACGGCAACGGAGTGTCCCGCCGCACGGTTCTCACGATGATGGGCAGCGTGCCTCTGGCGGGCGGCGCACTATTGGGCAAAGGCGGTGCAACGGCGAGGCAGTCAGCCAGAGGGTCCACCGAAAGTCCTGAGGTGCGGGTGGCTTATCTGCGTCCCAGGGAGAAATATTGGCTCGGCTGGCCCGGCACCTCGTGGGATCCCGACGGATTCATGCAGAAAAGTCGGGCGATGATCGAGCAGTACGCCAGAGAATACGAGTTGCGCGTCACCTTCGAGCCGCAGCCGCTCTATGATGCGGCCGCGACCGAACAGTTTGTCGCGCGTCTGAATGCCGACAAACCGGACGCAGTGCTGGCCATCCCCTTGCACATGGAACGTTGGCCAATGGTCGAAGCCATCGCAAAGGGAGGAATCCCCACGGTCATATTTGCCGGCCTGGGAACCGCCTTCACCGGGCATATTCAAAAGATCAGCAGGATGCCGGGAGTATACCTCGCCTCTACCGCCGACTTTGACCTCAAGGCGGTGCACTTCGGCCTGAAGATGGTCCAAACCGCCCAAAAAGTGCGCAACACGAGGATAGCAGTCCTGGCGGGGACTGAGACGCGCGAGCAAATCCTGGAACCGTTCGGCCTCAAACTCCTCTACTTGCCGCGCCGGCGTTTTCCCGAGACACTGAAGTCCGTGGAAGGAACCCCACAAGTGCAGGCAATTGCCCTCGAGTACCGGGATGCGGCACAAAAAATTGTCGAACCCTCCCAGCAGGACCTTATCAACGCAGCCAAAAACTACGTTGCCAGTCTGAGGATCATGGAGGAGGAGGACTGCCAGGGCATCACCATGGATTGCCTCGGCCTCGTGAAGGATCGTCAGATACCCTGCCCTCCCTGCATGGCCTGGTCACGTCTGCTGGACGCGGGCACCCCTGCGATCTGCGAGGCCGACATCAATGCCGTCATGTCTCACACCCTGTGTTGCCGGCTGCTCGACAAGCCGGGCTTTCAGCAGGATCCGGTTCCGGAAACCGTCAACAACACTTTCATCGGGGCACACTGCGTCAGTCCAACGCGACTTGACGGCTACGACAAGCCGCGTGCGCCCTTCATTCTGCGGAGCCATGCCGAATCCAACCTCGGGGTTTCGCTGCAGGTGCTTTGGGAGCCAGGTCGAACGGTAACCATCATGCAGTTTGTCGGAGCGGGCAAGATGATACTCGGCAAAGGAAAAGTGCTGAGGAACTTCGACACGCCCCCTGCCGGCGGCTGCCGCACTTCCGTCGAATTGGAAATCGACGGTCCGGCCGACACACGCGATACCAAGGGTTTCCATCAACTCTTCATCTACGGCGACCACGTGAGGGATTTCCAGGCATACGGACAGATGTACGGAATTGCCACAGAGCACATCTGATTCGGAAGAACTCCAGGATTTGCATGCGGGTTGTTGTTCTGTTCAGTCTCCTATTGACAGGTGTTTTTGCCGCCTCTCCACAGTCATCACGCATCTACATCCAGGACGGGATACCGGTAAAAATGCGCGACGGAGTCGTCCTGACGGCCGACGTCTACCGCCCACGGGCAGAAGGCACTTTCCCTGTCTTGCTGGAGCGCACACCATACAACCGTGCAAGTGATGCCCCGGCAGCCGCCGAAATGGCCACGCACGGATATGTGGTCATCGTTCAGGATACTCGCGGCAGATATGACTCCGGCGGCGAGTTCTACCCCTTCCGCTACGAGAGCCTCGACGGGTACGACACCGTGGAATGGGCTGCCGCGCTTCCCTACTCGAACGGCAAGGTCGGCATGTTCGGAGGCTCCTACCTGGGCGCGATTCAATTGCTCGCAGCCGTAGCCTCACCGCCGCACCTTGAGGCCATCCTTCCCCATATGACCGCATCCGAGTTCTATGATGGCTGGACATATCAAAGCGGCGCCCTCATGCAATGGTTCGTCAGCTCCTGGTCCACATATCTGGCAATCGACACTCTCCGCGAAAGAACTGCGGGCACTATCGATCCCGCCGGTTGGGTTGAGCAACTGCCCGTCGAACGTTACCCATTGTTGGAAATACCGCCGGTTTCCACCCTCGCTCCCTATTTTCGCGATTGGGTGGCCCACGAGCGCGATGACGAGTACTGGCGTCCCTGGAAGATCTCAGACCACTACTCGAACATGAGAGTCAAGGCACTCCACATCGGCGGTTGGCACGACATCTTCCTCAAGGGAACACTCAACAACTTCCTTGGGATGCAACGTTCTGCAACCGCCGGTACAGGCCAGCGCCTGATCGTGGGACCCCAGGCTCATGCCGAGACATTGCCAGGCGGGAGGGTGGGAGATGTCTTGTTTGGAAAAAGCGCGATGCTCGATGTTACCGACATCACGCTGCGGTGGTTTGATTACGCTCTCAGAGGCGTGCAGAACGAGTATTCGAGCGGCGGCCCCGTGCGCATCTTCGTGATGGGTGAGAACGTCTGGCGTGACGAGCAGGAATTCCCCCCGGCACGCGCACGATGTGTCACCTACTACCTGCATCGTGGAGCCCTGAGTACAAATTCTCCTGGGGATGAACCGCCGGAATCCTACACCTATGACCCGGAAAACCCAGTCCCCACAATCGGCGGGCGGCTTTGCTGCGGCAACGATCAGCTCCCCCCCGGGCCTTTCGATCAGCGGCCCAACGAGACAAGATCGGACGTGCTGGTGTTTTCGACTCCGCCCCTGGAAAAGGATCTCGAAGTCACGGGCTTCATCGGGGCGAGGATCTTCGCCGAAAGCACCGGCATCGATACCGACTTCACCGCACTCCTGGCGGATGTGGACCCCTCCGGCTATTCACGATACCTGACCGACGGAATCGTCCGCGCGCGCTATCGCAACTCTACCGCAAAGCCTGAGCCGATCGTGCCTGGCAGAGTGTATGAATACAAGATCGACCTGTGGGCCACGAGCAATGTCTTCAAGGCGGGGCATCGCATCCGGCTTGACGTATCGAGCAGCAACTTCCCGCGCTTCAATCGGAACCTGAATACGGGCCAACCCATCCTGGGTTCGACCCGGATGGTGAAAGTCAGGCAGAAGATTTACCACGACTCGAAACACCCGTCGGCAGTCGATCTGCCTGTAGTACCACGATGAGTCCGATTGCGAATTGCTGCGAACTGCCCAAGCCGTTGTTTTCAAGTGGGTCCGGGCTTCAAAGCCCGGACCCACATGTCGCCGGTGAACACCATACGAGGGATTCCCTTACGATAACTATGTGAGAAATGCGGGTCAGAGATCTTTCAATCCCGCGATGGTAAAATTGCGGTTCTTGCGGGTCATTGGACTAATGTTGGGCATCGGCATCATCGGTCACGGATACTGGGGGCCAAATCTGGTCCGCAACTTCATGGAGTCCGGCTCTTCGCGAGTCGTAGCAGTCTGTGACCTCCGCCCCGAACGTCTTGCCCAACTGAAAGCACGCTACCCTGCGATCGAGACGACAAGCGATTCTCGTGACCTGATCCGGAATCCCGCCATCGACGCCATTGCTGTTGTTACGCCCGTATCGAGCCATTTCGACCTGGCACTGGCGGCGCTTCGCGCGGGCAAGCATGTCCTCGTGGAAAAGCCTCTGGCCCAGACCACCGACCAGGGCCGGCGTCTGATAGAGGAGGCCGAACGCGCACGCCGGGTTCTCATGGTGGATCACACCTTTGTTTACACGAGCGCGGTGAGAGCAATCAGGGAGGTTGTCGCATCGGGCGACTTGGGCGAGCTTTACTACTATGACTCCGTCCGTGTGAATCTCGGGCTGTTCCAGCATGACGTGAACGTCCTCTGGGATCTCGCCGTCCACGATCTCTCTATCATGGACTTCGTCCTGCCCGCGCGGGCCTGTGCCGTTTCCGCCACAGGCATGAGCCATGTTCCCGGCCAACCCGAGAACATTGCCTTCCTTACCCTGTTCTTCGAAAATCGCTTGATCGCGCACATGCACGTAAACTGGCTGGCGCCGGTGAAGGTGCGCCGCACGCTGATCGGCGGGAGCCAGAAGATGATCGTCTATGACGACCTCGAGCCGAGCGAGAAGGTCAAAATCTACGACAAAGGCATCACCTTCAACAGCAATCCGGAAAACGTCTACGAGATGCTGATCGGCTACCGTCTCGGCGACATGTGGGCACCACAACTCGACCTGACGGAAGCATTGCGCACCGAAGCGTTACATTTCATTCACTGCATCGAGAACTCTTCTCCACCGGACACCGGCGGTGCGGAGGGGCTCAGGGTTGTGCAGATCCTCGAAGCGGCAATGCAGTCCCTTGCGGAGCGCGGACGCCCGGTGCAATGGGGGGAGTGACAGGATGATCCCTTACGTCGACCTCAGGGCGCAGTACCGCAGCATCAAGAGCGAAATCGACCAGGCGATTGCCAAGGTGCTCGAGGAGAGCCAGTTCATCCTCGGCAAGGAGGTCGCGGCTCTGGAGAAGGAGTTTGCCGGCTACTGCTGTGCCCGCTTCGCCGTCGGAACAAATTCCGGCACGAGCGCGCTGCACCTTGCCTTGCTCGCCGCGGGAATCGGACCCGGACATGAGGTGATCACGGTCCCTTTCACCTTTGTCGCCACCGTCGCAGCCATTCTTTATGCGGGCGCGAAGCCGGTACTCGTCGATGTTGATCCGCAGTCCTATACGATCGATGTCGATAAAATTGAAGCCGCGATCACAAAATCCACACGCGCACTCCTGCCTGTTCACCTTTTCGGCCAGCCTGCCGACATGGATCCAATCCTCGAAATCGCTCGGCGCCACAAACTAATTGTGATCGAAGACGCAGCTCAGGCGCACGGCGCGACCTACAAAGGTCGCCGTGTGGGCAGCATCGGCGACCTGGCCTGCTTCAGCTTCTACCCGGGCAAAAATCTCGGTGCGTATGGAGAGGCCGGCATGGTAGTGACAGGCGATGAGTCACGCTTCCGCACTGTCGGCATGCTGCGCGATTGGGGGCAGGAGCAAAGATATCTGCACGTGATGAAAGGCTACAATTACCGGATGGAGGGCATCCAGGGCGCCGTCCTGCGCGTCAAGCTGCGTCACCTCGAAGAGTGGACAGAGGCGCGCCGATCGAACGCGGCCGAATACAACAGGCTGCTGAGCGCCGCCTCAGTTCAGATTCCCGTGGAGATGCCGTATTCGCGCCACGTCTACCACGTCTATGCCATCCGCGTAAGAGAGCGTGACTTGCTGCGGCAGGATCTCACAGCGCAAGGCATTCAGACCGGCGTTCATTACCCGATCCCGATTCACCTCCTTCCAGCCTATTCCGACCTGGGATATGCGAAGGGCTCCTTTCCGGTCAGCGAGCAGCTGGCCGGCCAGGTTCTGTCACTGCCGATATACGCGGAACTGAATGCGGATCAGATCGGCGAGATCGCCTCCGTTATACGCAAAGCATGCGGCTAGAATACCAGCCACGAAGTACCGGGAAATCTCACGAACGTCTCATTCGGGATTATTTCTTACTACTAACGTTCAAATCCTTGCCATTTCAGCAAGGATACGGCAGCCTGTCTTTGCGCCTTAGCGCCTTTGCGGTGGCTTTTAAAAGAGTTACCGCAAAGGCGCGAAGACGCGAAGGAACGCGGGACCCAATTTGGTTGCGGCTATGCCGCTCCATACTATAAACCCGCAATTCCGTGTCCTCCTGACAAGGGGTTCCTTAGGCGAGGAAATGCATCCAGCAAGATCAAAGTTTACAGTTCGCGGTTCGCAGTTCGCAGAGGGCACTGATCGCCGGCAGACTGCAAACCACTGCGAACAGCAAACTGCGAACGGCGAACCCGAAATCAGTGCTGCGATTATAGGGGTCATTGCGGCCTCCTGATTGCGGTATGCGGCTCCATGAAATTCGGGTAATTCAGAACGGACATTCATGAACGTCGAGCTGCTGAACGAATCCCGCGACGGAGAATGCAGCGCATTCTTGGACAGACTGGGCCAATCCAGCCCGTCGGTGCTGGGATATCACTATCCGTTTTATCGGGACATGCTGTGCCACATCGGTGTCGGTGAGCCCTTTTACTGGGGCGCATGGAATGGCTCTCAACTCGTGGGGCTGCTGCCGGGATTTCTGCGCCGGGCCGAGCACGGGCTGGCCTACTGTTCTCTTCCTTACTTCGGTCCCAACGCAGGCGTGGTTTGCGCCACCAACGGTTACTCCAGGGAGGTCCACGCGGCGCTACTGACACCTGTGTTGGATCACCTGGCCCGACAGCCTGATTCAGTGACGGCTTCCTTCTATACTCCATTTCTGTTTGAGCGCTTCGATCTCTATGCCGATCTCGTTCCGCAGGCGGTAGTGGTGCCGAAGAAGACGCTCTATCTGGACCTGCAAAATCCAACCTGGGAGGGGAAGATACGCTACGACCTTAACAAGGCGAGGAAGCATGGTCTGGCGGTCTCTGAGGAATTGTCGCAGGGACGGATTCAGGCTCTCTACGAGATTTATCGGCAGAACTGCGTGGATCATGGAATTCCCTTGAAACCGCAGTCGGCCATCGAGTTTCTCCTCACCAGGGGGATTGAAAGCGGGCGCGTGGGCTGCTATCTGGCCTTTGAATCCTCGACCCTCGTAGCCGGACTAATCATCATCTGGGGTCCGCGCACTGTAAGCTACTACCTCCCATGCTCCACTGTGCGCGGCCGTGCCGTTCAAGCGGGGACTCTTCTGATTGATTGGGTAATGAAGGAGGCGGGGCGGCGGGGGATCCGCTTCTGGAATTGGGAATCTTCCCCTTCCATCGACTCCGGCGTGTACAGGTTCAAAAGCAAGTGGGGCTCGATTGAGAGCGACTATAGGGTCTACGTCAGAGCCTTTACGAGCGTCGAAAGGCTGCGTTCAATTGGCGCCGCTGAAATAGCCCACCATTATCCGTTCTTTTTTGTGTATCCTTTCGACCGGCTGTGAATGAAACTGCCGCCGATCCCTACGTCTTTGACAGCAGCATCCCGGATTTATATGATTCCTCCCGTTTCCGTTAATTGTGGAGCTGAACGTTGTCACACGAGGATGACGAAAAACAGACTTCATATCCTGTGGGAAAAATTGCGGACCTCTACAGCACGTATTACAGAATGCACGGGGACAGCCTGGCTTCCCTCGGTTACCCGAAGGGGGCACAGGACGCCCGCTTCAGGGCGATGTTCCAGATCGGGCAGCTTCAGAATGCGAGTATTCTTGATGTAGGCTGCGGCTTTGGCCACATGCTCGATTACCTGCGCAGCTGGAACATAAACGCGCGGTACACAGGCATCGATATCACTCCGCCTATGATTGATATCGCAAGGCGGAAGCACCCTGACGCAGACTTCCGCCTGCTCAACATCCTCGAGTGTTCCCTGGAGGAACGGTGGGATTGGGTTTTTCTCGTCGGCGCATTCAACGCGGCGCCGGCGCGCGAAGGCTGGTGGGAGCTGGTGCAGCAGATGATGATGAAAATGTGGGAGCTGTGCAGAATCGGGATGGCCGCGGATTTTCTCAGCAGTCATGTGGACTTTCAGAAGCCCGGCTCCTTTCACGCCGATCCCGGGCAAGTCTTCGCTTTTGCGAAGAAGCTCACCAGGCGAGTCACCCTCCGCCACGATTACATGGCGTATGAATTCATGGTGTACCTGTACAAAGACCAGGACCTCACCGCGAATAATGTGTTCACGGACTTCCAATCGAATCTACCCGGGCTCCGCTGACTATGACAACCCTCTCCGTCGTGATTCCGGTATATTGCGAGCAGGAGAGCCTGCCTTATCTCCGCGAGCGCCTCGCGCCGGTCCTCCGCAGCCTGGAGGGCAAAGGCTACGCATGGGAGCTCATCCTCGTAGACGATGGATCCACGGACGCTACCCCGGCCATGCTGCGCAGTATGGCGCTCGAAGACCGGCGGCTCAAGGTGATCCGCTTTGCCAGGAATTTCGGTTCTCACGCAGCGCTCAAGACCGGCTTCGATTTTGCTTCGGGCGATTGTGCGGTGAACCTGGCGTCCGACCTCCAGGAGCCGCCCGAACTGATTCTCCCGATGATCGACATCTGGAGGGATGAACGGTACCCGGTAGTCGCCGCCGTACGCAAACAGATCGTGGGGTCGCCGGTGAACCGCTTTTTCTCCGGAGCGTTCTATCGGCTCGTGAACCTGGTTACGTCGCTTCGGCTCCCTCACTCGGGCGCCGACATGCTCCTCATAGACCGATCGGTGTTGGCAGAACTCGCCAACATGCATGAGCGGAACACGGATGTCATCGGGCAGATATACTGGATGGGTTACCCGATGAAGGCAGTTCCGTATGACCGCCAGGAGAGGGTACACGGATCTTCGGGCTTTACCTTCACCAAGAAGGTCAAGCTGTTCATTGATTTTATCCTGTGTTTCTCCTACCTGCCGGTGAGAATCTACTCTGCCATCGGCATTATCGCCGCTGTCATGGGGGCGGTATATGGACTCTGGCTCTTGACGGAAAGTGCCTTCGGCGCCGGCGCGCCTGGATGGTCGCGCGTCTCGGCTCTGATGCTGCTCATCGGAGGGATCATCATCCTCGGGCAGGGGATTCTGGGTGAGTACCTGTGGCGCGTCCTTGACGAGGCCAGGGCGCGTCCCTCGAGACTGATCCTGGAAACCCACAACATAGAGAGACCAAATACTATCAGATCTTGAAAATTTCATTTTGCCTCTGAATCTCCCCACCCAAAGCGCAGGGTGCGCAAAATGAAGTTTCTCACGGCCTGACATCACAAATGCGATATGACCGAACAAGCCTTCATTCCTGTAGCGCGACCGTGGATGGATGAGCGTGAAACCGAAGCCGCCAAGCGGCCGATCCTTTCCGGCTGGGTCACGCAGGGCCCCGAAGTCGCCGCCTTCGAGCGGGAATTCGCCGAGTGCGTCAAGGCGAAGCACGCGTGTGCAGTCTCGAGCTGTACCACCGCCCTCCATCTGGCGCTCCTGGCCGTGGGAACATGCCCGGGAGACGAGATCGTCACCGTCAGCCACTCCTTTATCGCCACGGCAAACGTCATTCGCTACTGCGGCGCGACGGCGGTGTTCGTGGACATCGAGCCGGGAACATACAACATAGATCCACGGCTGCTCGAGCGTGTGCTTTCACCGCGGACGCGTGCCATTCTGTGTGTGCACCAGATGGGCATGCCGTGCAATCTGGACGCGATATTGGAGATCGCTCGCGCCCACTCCCTTCCCGTGATCGAAGACGCTGCCTGCGCCGCCGGCAGCGAGATACTGCGGGAGCGGACCTGGGAACCAATAGGCAAGCCGCACGGCGACATCGCCTGCTTCTCATTCCACCCGCGCAAGCTGATCACGACCGGAGACGGTGGGATGATCACTACCGCGCGCTCCGACTGGGACGCGCACTTCCGCGCCTGGAGGCAGCACGCCATGAGCGTTCCCGACGCCGTGCGCCACGGTGCGCGGTCCGTGATTTTCGAGTCCTATCCGGAGCTTGGATTCAACTATCGCATGACCGACATTCAGGCAGCCGTGGGACGCGAGCAGCTCAAGCGCCTGCCGGAGATCATCAGAAAACGGCGCAGCCTTGCAAAGAGATACGCGGAAAGGCTGCAGGCCATCTCGGGACTTGGCCTCCCTTCAGAGCCTGAATGGGCGCAGAGCAATTGGCAGAGCTATTGCGTGCGCCTGCCGGACTCGTGCGACCAGAAGCAAACGATGCAGGCGATGCTCGATGCCGGCATTGCCACACGCCGGGGTATCATGTGCATCCATCGCGAGGGCTCCTATGCCAATCAGGCGTGGTCATGCGGACGCGACCGCGCGGAGTGCGGCTGTGCACAGGGAAGATGCGAGCGGCTGATGCAGAGCGAGCTGGCACAGGATCACGCCATCATTCTGCCGCTCTACCATCAGATGACCGAAGCCGATCAGGACCGTGTCGTTGCCGCCTTGCAGTACGCGGTTCGCAGTTCGCAAGTAATCAGCAGGTTCCGCGAACCGTGAACTTTAGGGGCTCGTGCAGAAATAAAATCACATTCTGGTACAGTGAGGATTCATGTGCGGGGGGTCATCAAATCCCCGGTCGCGGCCTCTGGCCGCGCCGCGCGCCGATGATCAGCGCCACAGGACATTTCTTTCAGCCCAAATGTGGAATTGTTCTTGAGCGAGCCTTAAGGGCTGGCGCAAGAATAAATTCACATTCTGGCGCGAGCACCGTCGCGCCTGCGGCGCTCCTGGGGCGGGCAGATGCGAGGCGCCGCGGCGCAGGCGATATCGGTGTATATCGTC
>DASQID010000010.1:0-4361 GCA_035631775.1 Acidobacteriota bacterium | reverse complement strand
GCGGCGTCTGGCGCCATCCCGCGCCGGATGTTTTCTTCAATGTGCAGGTCGAGATGGCTGTCGAGTTCGTCAGCCAGTTCGCGGTCACGCCGTGCTGTACCGAAGAGGCCGGCGACGCGAAGCAACATGGAACGGATTCGTCTCACCGAGAAAACCCCTCCTTATTTCAGGGTAATTGCAACGCCAACATTCGACCCCTACGAGGTCGGGTTGGATTCAGCGACCGGTTCTACCTAATATGTGAAAGGGCGCCCCTGAAGTGATAGCCTGGAGTTGCTGTCAAACCAGAAATCACGGAAGGGGAGCCCATATGACCAACGACAAGTATGTAGGAATGGACGTACATGCAGCAAGCACGGTAGCTGAGGTGCAGAACTGCAGCGGTAAAGTAATACATCGGTCGATGATGGAAACAAACGCCGAGCAGATCAAGGATTTTCTGAGGGGGATATCGGGGACGGTGCACGTAACATTCGAAGAGGGAACGCACGCCAGATGGCTATACGACACGATCAAGCCGGTTGTAGCGGAGGTGATGGTGTGCAATCCTCGGCACAACAAGCTGATAAGTTCAGGGAACAAATCGGACAAAATAGACGTGCACAAGCTGACAGATCTGCTTCGGATGGGAGGATTGAAAGGGATCTACCACGGAGATGAAGCGACACGGGGTCTGAAGGAAGCAACCCGAAGTTACCGGGCGCTGGCAAGGGATTGTAACAGGGTAATGAACCGGATCAAGGCGATCTACAGGTCGACAGGGATAAAGTGCAAGGGGACGGCAGTATTCCGACCAAAGTTACGTGAGGATTGGGTTACGAAAGTGGTGAACACGGCTTCTGGAAACCGGCTGGGGTTGCTGTACGAGGAACTGGACTTTCTGACTAAGTTGCGTAAGGAAGCACGAGGGCACATGGTGAAGGCAGTGCGGCGGCAGGAAGCATATAAGATACTGGAGCAAGTGCCAGCTCTTGGGCCGATCAGGATAGCGCAGATAATAGCTACAGTGAGCAGTCCGTTCAGATTTAGGACGAAGAGACAGTTCTGGCCGTATTGCGGCCTGGCGGTGGTAACAGTCTCGAGCTCGGACTACGAGGTAGTAGGAGGGAAGTTTCAGCGGAGCAAGAAGCCGATCGGGACCCGGGGATTGAACCGGAATTACAACCGGGATCTAAAGTACGTGTTCAAGAGCGCCGCGTTGCATGCGAGCACCAGGGAGCCGTTCAAAGCGTATTATGACGGACTGATCGCGAACAAAATGAAGTCCGAACTGGCTAGGGTAACTCTGGCCCGGAAAATCGCGGCAGTGACGTTGGCGGTTTGGAAGAAAGGGGAAGACTTCGATGCTAAGAAAATAGCGGGCAAGTAGTCGCGCCTACGACCGAGGGAGCGGCTGGTGTTGTAGTCATGGGTTTACCGCATAGCGGGAGCAAATGAATAGGTTATGAAGCTGTAGGACAGGGCATCCGAATAATTGCAACGGATGCCCGGCCCCCTATTCACCCGCTCCCCTGCCGCGGCGCTCGGGTCGCTCCCCAGCGTTGCCCTATCCTCCGGGCAGGCGCCGGGATTATATCACGCATTGGAGTCAGGAGAATGTGACCTGAGATCAAGGAATGCTTCCGGCCATCGATGGCTGGTGTTGCAAAGGTACCCGTGTCACAGGACGCGGTACGAGGGGAGTATCCGCGATGTTTGTGACCTACGTTCACGGCCAACAGCTTGTGCACCAAGGTCCTTTTACTACTATATTCCCCCTCGGACAACCAGAAATTAGGTGTCGGCCAAGAGTCACAAATAGAACCATGGTTGGCATAGTCGCACGACCACTAAGACGTCTAAGAATGCAAGCCGGTGTTGATCGATGCAGTGGCGGCAGCTTCTAAGTGATCAGGTACATTAGGCTATGGACATCCGGCGAGTAAACGCCAGGATGCGGAGCGAACCAGGGTCTCCAGGCGGGCGGGGCTCGGCTGTCAAGGAGCAAAAATGACTCCCTGCGGGCGAATGGGGTGAAGTTTTTCCTTGACATCCCTTTCAATAGAACAAACATTCCGGCTCCTCTGGAGCCGGCTGGAGTTTGGACATAAAACTCATCAAGTGTCTGCGAAACGAGCGAGGTTTTGGTAGAAGTTATGGTTAAGGAAGAGGGAAACAGACGCTTCGTTACTGACATCTGCACGGAGGCGAGTAACGATGTCGAGGAACGAGGCCCGTTTCGAATCCTTCCTCCACTTAGGGAGCACTGGATAATCATCGGTTCGACCAGGTCCGAACTCCCGGAGCGCGGCCAAGAGCAACATGCTGTAAGAAGCGACTGCCAGGGCTGGATGACGGGGTATAGAATGTTCGGAAGTTACCTGAGCCTGGCCGACTCCGAGAATATCCTTTTCGTCGCGATGATTGATTTCTATCTGCCATCTGTCAAAACAGGGCTGTACCAAGGTCTTAGCCGGCGTGTCGTTGTCGGTGGTCAAGAAGTAGGCTGGCTTCCGGTAGTTGATGCGCGAGTTCTTAGAAAGCTTGTAGGGCGTTGGGGCAATGACGATGAGCCGCAGTTCCGTGGTACCGCCGCCACGTTTCCACAGAACGCCCTTCACCTCTTTGTATCGCACCGGGCGCCGCTTGCCGCCAACATAGACTTCGCAGCTTTTCCAAGGAATGTCTTGCTGCGTGCGGACCTCTTCGGGGGTAAATACGTTCGGATCGTATTTGCGCCGGCCACCCGGCGGGGCTGGGAAGCAGAGTCGAGCGTCCTTGCGACAGCGAGCAATCAGGTCGGTGCGGTCCAGTTTGGCCCTGAACATAGTTCTATTGCAGAAGCTGCCGTCCAGCACCAGGAGCAACCGGCGGTCGGCTCCGCCCCGTTCATCCAGACTACTTCGGAACCCTCGGATCATTTCAAGAGTTTGAGTTGGCAGATTCTTTTGCTTCTTCAGCTTGTTATATTCCTGGACCTGTTCCGCGGTAGCTCGCTTGCCGGGCTTCTTCACCGGAGGCGCCTCCTGAAACCTGACCGGAATGCCCCGAGGCGCGAAGTCGCCCTCCCTATAGTGTTGAAACAACATCGATATCTGCACGAAGCGCAGCCCATACATAAGGTTCACGTGAAAAGGCGGAGACAGTGGGTCGCGCAGCCATTGAGCGCCTTTAATCTTCTTGCCGGTCTTCCTGAGATTAGTGTCGTCGACAGCAGCCACCACCGGTCCCTTGGGGTATCTCACAAGATACTCATCAATCACCGGCTCAAACAAGCGGTCTTGATCCCATCGGCTGCGGGAGAACACCTTATAGTCGGCGCTCCAATCCTGCTGGCTGCGCCCCAGAGCACAAATCGTGCGCGACACCGTGCGTCGTCCGAACACGCAGGGCAAAGCAATCGCGTGTTCTATAGCGCGGCGATGGCTGCGCGCTTGAGGAAATGCCGCACGCCAGCGACCCAGAAGGGAGTGAAACTGGTGAATCAACATGACTACTCACCCCCTTTCAGCCCAAAGACATTCTTGTCGGTGCGCACGAAACTATCGCCTCGATTCACCTTCTTGACCAGAGTCGAAACGATCGACTCGCGGTCGAGCTTTACCCCATGTGCCTTTTCAACCCGCTCAATGATCTCGGTGACGTGTAGCGGCTTCCCGGCGCGCCGGAGTATGTCATGCACCATTTGAATCTGAGACGTACCTTTTCGGGCGGCCCTGGGCTGCGGCGGCCCTGCGCGCAGGCGCTTAACGGCTTTGAGCTGGGCTTCGAGCGAGATCTCGATTGCGTCCAATACAGCGGCTTTAATTTCATCTATTTCCATGGCGATACCCTCCCCAGCCAGCCCGCACGGGCTGTCATTCAAACAAAAGGAGGATATCATAATTGGAGTACGTCTGTCAATAAAATAAATGACTTACGTACCTCAAATGTCCAAACTCCAGTACTCCCTTGGAGTGGTGCTCGATTCCGCGAGCATGCATAAGGAAACTGGTCTCTGCAGGTCCCCACATCTCGGCGGCTTTGACGATCATGGAGGCCGGTACGCCGGCTATCTTTGCGGCATACTCCGGAGTGTACTTGTCTACAACTCTTTCCACTTCTTCGAAACCGGTGGTGTGTTCTTCGATGAACTTGCGATCGATCCAGCCTCGTTCGATCATTATGCGCATCATCCCGTTGAAGACGCCTATGTCACCTCCGGATCGAACAGGAATAAATAGATCTGCCGTGCGGGCGATGGGAGTCATACGCGGATCAAGGACAATGATCCGGGCCCCATTCTCTCGCGCCTGCCATAGGTAGTCGGTAGTGATAGGCGCGCATTCAGCAACGTTGGCTCCCGCGACCAGGATCACCTTTGCCTTCGGGATATCGCTCCA
>DASQID010000009.1:0-2957 GCA_035631775.1 Acidobacteriota bacterium | reverse complement strand
GAAAGGCACTGCATGCCCCACCCTCCGGGGCACAAGGTGTGCGAGCGACGACACATGTGGGGAATCTCAACCCTGCGAGCTGTGCTCGCCGTTGCATTCAGTGGGTCCGGGCTTATTCTTTGCGAGGTCGCCTTGCGCAGGCCCCTCTGGGACCCTCCGGGGCCTGACCTGACGCTCAAGTCGTGGAATTTCGCGACAGGAGCTAGGCCAGGAATCTGGGGAGCGTCCCAGTACTTCTGTTTCAGCGTGACTCGAGGGCGGTAATCATGGATTCAAACTGTTGCCGAACCTGCGCCGGCATCGCCTGGTTCGCTATCGCATGCCGGTAAAGTCGAATCGCTTCATTACGCCGGCCGGTTTCCTCATAGAGCGAACCCAGGAGCTTCAGAGCATCTATATGGTTCCCCTCTTGAGGTCTTACGGCCTCCAATACTGCGATGGCCCCGCGTGTGTCCCCGCTCCTGCGTAAGTAAAAGCCCAGCGTGTAGGCGTATTTTGCTTCATTCGGTCGAAGAGTTACTGCCTTCCTGCAAAGGCTGATTGTCTCTCCGGGCTGCTTGTCGGCGATCAGCACCGCAAGGTTGTAGGCGGCTTCTGCCAAGTCAGGATCGGTTTTCAGAGCGGCGCGCAGGCAGGTTTCAGCTTCGGCAGTCTGATTTTGCTCAGCCAGAAGCAACCCCAGATTGAAGTTTGCTTCGGCGCTGGACGGCTCGTACCGAAGGGCTTCGCGCAGGACTCGTTCTGCCCCGGCCGCCTCGCCTAACCGTGCCTGAACAACGGAGAGGTTTACCAGGGCAGGAACCAGCGATGGCAGAAGTCTGAGGGCGGTCTCGTATTCGCGCCGCGCGGTCGTCGGATCGCCCCTCTCCTGAAAATAGTTGCCCAGATTGTAGTGGCTCCGCGGGTCGTCCGGCCGGCATCTCATCGAATCTTCGAATTCGGCAGAGGCAGCCTCGATTCGGCGCCGCTGACCTGCGTCAAGGGCGTCGAGAGAGAATCGTGCCAGCATTGACGCCGCGTGCACGCGCACTACCTTGTATTCGTCTCCTGCCGCTTCGACCAGCTTTGCGAGGACCTGCGGGTTCGGGCATCCCGCCAGACCGCTGACGGCACTTGAACGCACCAGGGGTGAGGGGTCATGCAGGGCTCCGAGCAATGCAGGCCATTTTTGCGGAGCCTGACATCGTTCCAGCAGCCGAAGGAGGGATGTGGCAAACACCTCGTTGCGGTCCGGGCTGGTCAGATATGAGGTCATTTCGTCCAGCCGCGTCCAGTCTTCCTTTCGAGCCTGCTCGATCAGAGTCGCCCTGCGCAGCAGACGCGCCTGGTAGTCATCGGGATACCACCTTCGCACCCATTGGTCTGCCCACCTCGCATCCCGGTCCTTGTGGCAAACGTTACAGGCATTGGGGGAGCTGAACCGGAGCGTTGCCGCCGGGGTTGGGGGCAGCATGCTGTGATCGTGACGCCTCATGCGGGCGAATGCAGTTTCGGGCATGTGGCAGTAAACGCAACGGCTGCCCTCGCTGTCTGCCTTGTGATGCGAATGGCCCGCCGGATCCTGTACGAGGCGGGCATGACAGGGCAAACAGGCCTTATCCGCGTCGGCCCCCGCGAACCTGTTTCGGCCGGAAGATGTGTGACAGTGCAGGCAGTCGAGTTGTCCGGATGCGGCGCAAGGGCCTATCAACCAGGAAGTGTAGGTGAAATTCTCTCCCAGATCCCGCCCGTCCGGGTAGAAATCCCTGTCTTCGAGCCCGACCAGGTTGTAGTGATCGAAGAACCTGTCGCCGGACTGAAAGCCCGTGTCCAACTCGGACATTTTTGCGTGGCAAGGGGCGCACATTGAGTTGACCTGTGCCGTCGAGAACTGGCGTGGAACGATGATCTCAGGACTGCGGATTTCGGCACTCCTGTCTGTTCGACGCATGGCCTCGACGTGCTTCCTGCCCGGACCGTGACAGGACTCGCAGTTAATCCCGGGTTCGCCCCAGGTGGTACGGTAAGAGTCGGTTTCTATCGAGTAGTTTTTCGACAACTGGGAGAAATGGCACGTGTAACACGAGGTGTTGAATGTGAGCGATCTCTCGGTCCAATCCAGTGGCTCGTCACCTAATCCAGGCAAATGCCGCACCATGCTGCCGGTCGTGTCGTACCATTCCTTTTTGCGCGAATCGAACGCCAGCGGCAAAACCTGAAGCTTCCCACCCGGCCTTGGAGTCAGAAAAAAGAAGACATTCTTGCCCCCCAGGACGTGCTCGATCGGGTAGGTTTTTTCACCTCCCGGACCACGCTCGTGGACGACGCCTTGGTCCTTTCCGATCTCGATCCAGTAGGATCTTCTTTGGATATCAACCGGTGCTTTTTGAACAGAGAGGTTTTCACGGGCAAACGCAATCGTAAACGGCCGCATGGCCAGACCGTGCCAGGAACCCGACCACTTGTCGTAGAACGTCTTGTGGCATCTGCGGCACCCGCTCGAACCTGTAAATCCCTCGGCCTCACTCTTCGCGCGGTGCCTGTGAAGAAACAGCACGGCGGCCCCCAATGTACCGGCGGTAATCAGGATGATGATCAGTGCGATCTTCAGCTTCATCACTTTCACCGTGCTGCCGAGTCCCGGCCGGTCGTGATCTTTGAGAGCCTTAGCGTTCTTTGCGCCTTGGCGGTGAGATCCTAAAAACATACCGCCAAGACGCGAAGAACGCTAAGGGCTGGCGCAAGAATAAATTCACATTTTGGCGCGAGCACCGTCGCGCCTGCGGCGCTCCTGGGGCGGGCAGATGCAAGGCGCCGCGACGCAGGCGATATCGGTATATATCGTCGAGGAGCGGCAACGAAGCAGATGCCCGCCCGCCGCCGCGCCCTTTCAGGCTGCGGCCCGCAGGCCCGCTGGCTTTGTTGCTCGCTCCTCACATACCACCCCGGGTATAGCTCGTCGCTCGCGCCTCGCCAGC
>DASQID010000008.1:0-5269 GCA_035631775.1 Acidobacteriota bacterium | reverse complement strand
GTATTCCATGTATCAAAACCTCGGTCTGCCACGGGAAAAATGGCAGCAGGCCGATGACCTCTGGATTCTTCATTACGGAGAGGAACCGCCCAGTTTGATCGAAGGGGCACAGCGCACGATCGACGAGTTGTCGCGCAGGGGCTATAGCCTCGGTATTGTGAGCAGCGGCAGTGAATCAAGGGTGAGAGGGGAGATCGGGAAGCTGGAATTGACGAATGCCTTCGGGGCCGTGATATGCAATGAAGATACAGTCAATAAAAAGCCGGATCCGGAAGGTCTGCACAAAGCGATAGAGGCAATGAGCAAGAGACCCGAGACGTGTGCATACGTCGGCGACAGCCCCGAAGATATTGAGATGGGGAAACGGGCGCAGGTGCTGACGGTGGGAGTACGAAGTGCATATCCTGGGAGCAAACGCATCTTGAGCGCGCGGCCGGAAGTTTATCTGGAGTCGCTTCCCGAGATGCTCCACATCTTCAAGAGTCCCCTCGGATAGATACCCTCAATGATTTATCCAACATGGTAAGGATTCCTGTGCGTGGGGTCATCAGCCCCCACGGTCGCGGCCGTTCGCCGCGACCCGCCGGCCTGATATGCTAGGGGGGCAACGACGGCGATGGCAGGCATGGGAGAATCAATCTTCCGGCCTGGCCCGCATTGCATCCCAGGCCGTATAGGCAAACAGGGCGAGAAACATCACCAATCCCACAATTTCCGCGTTGTGCGTTGCTGCCCAACGGCCGAGGTACCAGTTGGCATACCCGAACGGCTTCTGCTGATCGATAAATCTCAAAAATGCGTTCAGCACGCCAAACAGCGAGCCCCCAGCAATAAAACCCGATGCAATGAGAGTTCCTCTCGAGAGGCGTGCACTGTTGAGCCGCTCATCCTTGGCGCGGCTGGATACCCACCAAGCTACGAGTCCGCCGAAAACCAGCGGGACATTCAGCTCTTGCGGAATGTACATTCCGAGAGCAAATGCCAGGGGCGGTATGTTGACCATGGTCAGGATCAATGCGATGGCGGCACCCACCAGGTAAAGAGTCCACGGCGCCGCGGCACTCGACATCAGCGGTTGAATAACGGCTGCCATAGCGTTGGCCTGTGGGGCGACCATCGCATTCGGCCCCTTGAAGCCATACGTCGCATTCAAGACATAAATCACTCCTCCTACCGTGGCTGAGGAGGCAAGGACGCCGAGGAACTTCCACGTTTCCTGTTTTCGTGGCGTTGAGCCAAGCCAGTATCCGATCTTAAGGTCCGTTATGAATCCACCCGCAACCGACAGGGCGGAGCAGACCACCCCGCCGATGATCAGCGCACTTACCATTCCCTGCGTTCCCGACAGCCCAATGTTAACGAGGATGACCGAGGAAAGGATGAGGGTCATCAGCGTCATGCCCGACACCGGATTCGTCCCGACAATGGCAATGGCATTCGCAGCAACCGTTGTGAATAGAAACGAGATTACGAGGACGATCAGCAGCCCGACAACTGCATGAACCAGGTTGAACACCACGCCCCCATAGAAGAATGTGAAGGTAAGCAGGGCGGTCAAGATGATGAGGACGACGACAGACAACATTTTCAAATCCGTCTGCCAGCGGGTCTGAGTACTCGCCTCGGCGGTCTTTCTGCCGAGGATCTCGCTTGCAGCCAGCCTGAATGCCCCGCCAATTACCCTTGACGAGCGAATGATGCCGATGATGCCTGCCATGGCAATACCGCCGATCCCTATCTGACGAACATAGGTGCGAAAGATCTCCTCTGCGGACATCGCCGAAATCAGCTTCGTGGCAGTTGCGCCAAGGGGTGCGGCAAGATGACCGCCGAACTCATATACCAACGGCACAAGCACAAACCACGACAAGAACGACCCGGCTGCGATGATCGCGGAATACTTGAGTCCAATGATGTATCCCAGCCCAAATACCATGGCCGATATGTTCAGTCTCGCCACCATCTTCATTTTTTCAGCAAGGACCTCTCCATAATAAGACATGCGCGAGGTGATCACCTCCGGCCAAAATCCAAATGCGCTGAATGCAAAATCGAACAAGCCGCCTATCAGCCCCGCGACCACAAGAACACCTGCCTGCTTTCCGCCCTTCTCTCCGGCGACCAGGATCTCGGTCGTAGCAGTGGCTTCCGGGAACGGAAGCTTACCGTGCATATCCTTGACAAAGTATTTTCTGAAGGGAATCAGGAACAGTATGCCGAGAAAGCCCCCCATGCAGGAGGCCATGAAGACCTTGAGGAAACTCGCGGGCAAATCCAGGATATAGAGCGCCGGGATCGTAAAGATGGCACCGGCGACGATAACTCCCGAACACGCGCCGATTGATTGGATGATTACATTCTGACCGAGCGCTCCCTTTCTTCCCGCAAGAGCGGAGATGCCCACTGCGAGAATTGCGATCGGAATCGCAGCTTCGAAAACCTGTCCTATTTTCAGTCCCGAGTAGGCTGCCGCGGCTGAAAATAGCACCGCCATGACGAGTCCCCAACCGACCGACCAGACAGTCACCTCAGGGTAATCTCTCGCAGGATCCAGGATAGGTCGGTAGTTTTCACCCTCTTTCAGTTCCTTGTAGGCGTTGTCGGGTAGGTCGTGTGAGGTGGATGTACTATGGCTCATGGAGTGCTCCTGTGGATGGGACATCCTACGCGAATTACCCAAAATTGACAAAATAATCCGCGACTGTTCGGGACCGCTGGAACCCCGGAATCAGTTGTGCATGTGGGGAAATTTCGCGACAATTAGGCGTTCGCAGGTAGTCTAATCCAATTTGCCACAAAGAGGAGGGACGGGAATGATCGCTGTTCAGGCTCCATCAGATCTTGACCGCATGGTGGCGGACGCCATTCTGGGGATCGACACCCTGTGGGGTGGGGATGTGATGAATCCCTCAGGCACCGGCCGCTTCATAGCCGACTCATGGTTTTCAGACGCACCCATGCCGCCTGCCTATACACATCCGGCAGCGGAGAGGGTGCGCAGGGCAGAAGGGGTTTCCGCGAAAAATCCTGACAGGTCCGCGATTGAGGAATATCTTGCCGCCGTTGACGTGCGTGGAGCCATCCATGGAATAGTGGAACATTCCGGAGAGGTCGGGAGGCGACGCCGCGCCTATCTGAAAGGCATGTCAGTCTGCTTCGAGGTGATGTGGGATCTGGCCATGGAGATCCTCGGCAAGGGGGAACCGGTTCCCTACGAGCGGTGTGTACGGGCTTCCACGGGACGGTCTCCCGAGCCGGCAGATCCGATTTCAAGGCGCACCCGGGTGGCGGAACTCCTCGACCACGCAGGCCATGCCGTTTCAGGCGACGGCCAGTTGCTCGCGGCGGTGGATGCCTGGCGCAAGGAGCGCATGGTACCGGCGAAATCGATTCCGGCGCTGAGTGCGGCCTTCATTGCCGAGTTCGATCGGTTGACCGAACAAAATCTGCTTCCTCACCTCCCCAAGGTTCTCCATCATGTGCCACGCGCGAATATCCGGTTCCTTCCCATTAAGGACGCCTGGTTTTCCGGATCAATGAATTATCTGGGTCGTGCCCGAAGGGCCGACGGGAGCCCGGAGTACGAAGCGACCTATGAAATAAACGCATCTCTGGAGATTTCAGTCCCGGAGTTCCAGCAACTTGTGAGCCACGAGGTCGTCCCCGGGCATGTGACCACGTTCGCATTACTGCAAAATCTGTATACGCGAGGAAAGGTGGGATTCGAATCTTCTATTCAGACGATGAATACGCGTGGTGCGGCCCTGAGCGAGGGGATCGCTAACAACGCCATCCTGATCGCGCATGGCGTCACCGAGACAGAACAACTACCGGATGAAGATCTGCAGATCGGCGTCCTACTGGCGCTCCTGCAAGATGACGCCAAGAATCAATCCTCCTACCTTACATGGAAGGAAGGCTTGCAGCAGCCGGAGGTTGCGGCTACGCTGCGCAAAGAGTATCTCGTGTCTGAGGAGCGTGCGCAGAAGCTCTCGGGAGCGTGGGGTCGACACCCGCTTCTCGGTCGGATGTATCTTCCGGCTTATCGTGCAGGAACCGAGCGTGTTGCCGAGCTGCGAAGGAAGTATCCTCCAGAGCGCGTATTGCCGGCGCTTTACGGCTGCAAGGGGCTCGTTGACATCACGACTATCGAGGGCGCCGTCCGTTGATTTACGATTGACGATTGACGAATTCCGATTGATGCGAGCGGGGGTACGGTCTTCACGGCTCGGCGCCGCGGAAATGAGGGCGAACCGCTATCCGAGTGCAGAGGTCAGACGGGGATGACGAGGCCCGAGGAGTACTTCAGCGTGATCGCGCGAATGCCCTTGATTCTCTTGGCTATATCCCGCAGCTGAGTCATGAAGCGCAGTACAAGCATCTCATCGCCGTAGATCCCCGATCGTGAGTAATCCTCCCTGACCGCGATGTGCAGCAAGACGAGATTTTCGGGATCCGTCCGCATGTAGACCATGACTCCCGCGAGGACCGGTTTTTCCTTGGTATAGTCCATGGCGAACAGCGTCTGGGACTCGGGCAATCCTTCGACGCTTATACGCAGGCGCTGATTGCTCTCGACAACATTCGGGACGCCATACTCGGAGATAGAGTGATTGATGCCTGTCAGAGCCTTCCTCTGCTGAGGGTTGAAGAACATCAACTCCTCGAGGTCGTCGCGATACTCGAGGCCGAGAACGGAGGAGAAGCGAATGCGAGATGTCATTTCCGGCAGCCTCGTCAGTGTCTGAGATGGGAATGAATCGCTGCGAGTCTGTTCGTAATATCGATATTCTTTCTCCCAGCAAGCAATTCGGTCATTACTGCCTCCAGAACATCCTCCAGATCAAGAAGCGCGTCATGTTCGGCAGCCGCGGAAAGTCCATTGCCCAGGATCTGGCCGCGCAGGGCAGGGGCTCCTATCTGGTGATCAGCTTCCAAGTAGGCGGCGATGATAGTTCCTATGTCGGCGTTCGTCGCGGCCGCCACGCGCGGCAGCAGTGAGATACCCCCATTGTTGATCACATAATTCACCGCAGCAGTGGCGACGATCTCACGTCGAAGTGGGTGCTCGGGAAAATGGTTCGCGAATCCTGCCCGCAGTCTCATCGGAAAGTACGCATCCAGAAACGGCCGGGCGGCAGCTCCGTCCGGGAGATCGGTATTGAGGAGCAGGTCGAAGGTTCGCATCTTACTGTACCCCAGCAGTACTGCCATCATTGGCCGAGGGAGGCCCCTGTCTCTTTGGGCGCTGGCGAGCAGATCGTCCCGT
>DASQID010000007.1:0-12496 GCA_035631775.1 Acidobacteriota bacterium | reverse complement strand
GCTGGCGAGGCGCGAGCGACGAGCTATACCCGGGGTGGTATGTGAGGAGCGAGCAACAAAGCCAGCGGGCCTGCGGGCCGCAGCCTGAAAGGGCGCGGCGGTGCTCGCGCCAAAATGTGAATTTATTCTTGCGCCAGCCCTAAGCTTGTCAGCGCGATAACCGGTTGCTGCTTAACAAAAGTCGTTACAGACACCGGCAGGGCCGAGTGACATTTTCGTATCCACTGCAAAGGAGAGCATAGCGATGGCAAAGGTCGATTTTGGCGGAGTCAAAGAAGACATCGTCACCCGCAAGGAATTCTCACTCGCAAAGGCAAGGAAGGTCCTGCAAAAGGAGGTGATCGCCATAATCGGATACGGCGTGCAGGGACCGGCACAGGGGCTCAACCTCAAGGACAACGGGATTAATGTCATCGTCGGCCAGGCGAAGGAGTTCAAGAAGGACTGGGATCGCGCGCGCAAAGACGGTTGGGTGCCCGGCAAAACGCTCTTTGACATCGACGAGGCGGCGGAAAAGGGGACGATGATTCAGATGCTCGTGTCCGATGCCGCGCAGATGGCGATATGGCCCCGCATCCGGCGGCAACTCAAACCCGGCGATGCCCTTTACTTCTCGCACGGCTTTTCCATTGTGTACAAAGACCAGACCCGGATCATCCCTCCTGACAATGTGGATGTGATCATGGTCGCGCCCAAAGGGAGCGGGACCTCGGTGCGGCGCAATTTCCTATCGGGCGCGGGGATCAATTCGAGCTTCGCAATTCATCAGGATGCGACGGGACGGGCGCGCGAACGCTGTCTGGCGGTCGGCATTGGAATAGGCTCAGGTTTTCTGTTCCCTACAACCTTCGAGCAGGAAGTGTTCAGCGATCTCACGGGAGAGAGGGGCGTGCTCATGGGGGCGGTCGCCGGAATCATGGAAGCGCAGTATGACGTGCTGCGCAAGAACGGTCATAGTCCCAGCGAGGCCTTTAACGAGACTGTCGAGGAGTTCACCCAGAGTCTGATACGGCTTGTCGACGAGAACGGCATGGACTGGATGTATGTGAACTGTTCTGCGACTGCCCAGCGCGGCGCGCTCGACTGGAAGTCCAGATTCAAGGCGGCAACCCTGCCGGTGTTCGACGAACTCTACGAGAGGGTGAAGACCGGCAAGGAGACGGAGCGTGTGTTGTCCGCCTGCGGTCGGCCGAACTACAAGGAATTGCTCAACCAAGAGCTCTCGGAAATGGCCAACTCGGAGATGTGGCGCGCGGGGAGCGCCGTCCGCGCCCTCCGGCCAAAAGCGAAAGGCGTGCAGGTAACGAAGAGCACCAAGGGACTCGCCGGCAGGGGCGGCAACTGAACTGATATCGGAATTTCGCAGCATTGGTGTGCGGGGGGTCATCAGACCCCCCGGTGACGGCCGGAGGCCGCGACGCACCGGTTTGATGACCGGCGCCACAGGAGTTGTTCGCTGAGGGTAAGTCTCCACTCCCACATTATCACCGCCCTCCTGACTCTGCGGCTGCGGCGATTCGCAGTTCAGATCGGCACTGCGATTTTCCGGAATTCTCATAGTCCGCATCGGGTACAATCAGCATCATTTCATCGAAAGGAATTCTATGCCCCCTACTCGAAGAGAATTGCTTCTCACTCTTCCGGTGATTGCCTCGGCCGTGCGGGGGACCGCCGCAAGTCCCGCGAAGAGTTGGAAACCCAAGCTCGGTATTTTATGCCGCTATACCGACGCAAACGTCGAATTTGCCGCAGCCGAGGGATTCAAGAGCCTCGAGATCTCTGCCACCCAGAAGAGCCGGCTCGATGCCGCCGTCGTCACGGATGAGGAAATCGAAAAAGTCAAAAACAACATAGCGCGCACCGGTTTAGTCGTTTCCGCGTTGGGAATCGCCGTCAATCACACCGCTCCGGACGCCGCCGAGCGCGCCCGAATCAATACCTATGTCGCCAAGGTCATCGAACTGGCCGGGAAGATGGGTGTGCCATATGTTGCCACGATGTCGGGGAACATGCCCGGCCGCCGATTCCAGGAGCAGGTGGACGAAATCGTCAAGATCTACAATGAGAAGTATTTTGCCCTCTGCCAGCAACACAAGGTGCGAATCCTCTGGGAACCGTGGCCGGAGGGGCCCAACATCGCGACAGGACCGATCGGTTACGATGCCCTATTCAAGGCGTTCGGCAATTCTCCTCATATCGGCATCCAGTGGGATGCTTCCCACCTGGTCCGGCAGTTCATGGATCCGGTCCAGTGCATGCGCGATTACATTGACAAGATTTATGACATGCACTTGAAAGATACCGAGATCTTCTGGCCTGTCCTGCGACGCTGCGGCATTAATCCACCCACAAGGACACAGTGGTGGCGGTACCGGATCCCGGGTTACGGCGAGATAAGATGGCCGGAGATCTTCAGCGTCCTGATGGATGCGGGCTACGAAGGTTCGATGAACATCGAACATGAAGACGAAACATACGGCCGCCCACTGCCGGACGGCAATTTCAGCGAGGAATTCAAGACCGGCTTCAAAATGGGGCTGCGCTACCTGCGCCAATATGTTCCCGCGTAGGAACCTGCCACAAATTTCACGAATTACCCGAAACTTGAAAAGGTGAGGATGATTTTGTGAAATTCGGGTAATTCGTGGCAGATTCTGGTGACGGGCCTTGGGGCTCGGTCAAGAATAACTTCACATTCTGGCGCGAGCACCGTCGCGCCTGCGGCGCTCCTGGGGCGGGCAGATGCGAGGCGCCGCGACGCAGGCGATGTTGGTGTACATCGTCGAGGAGCGGCAACGAAGCAGATGCCCGCTCGTCGCCGCGCCCCTTCGGGCTGCGGCCCGCAGGCCCGCTGGCTTTGTTGCTCGCTCCTCACATACCACCCCGGCCCGGGGGCCTGCAGCAGAACGTGAAGTTAAATTCTTGAGCGAGCCCTTAATGGTCGCGCCGGCGGTCCTTCAGATCTTTCTTGAGGTCGCGCTTATCCAGACGGAGATCAGCTTTGTCACGCCGCTTGTCGCGGACATCCTGCCTGAGATCTCTCTTGTCCCTCTGGATATCGCGCCGGTCTGCCTTGATTTCGGCAGGATTTTCCTTGTTTTTGACGTCCTGCTTGAGATCTTTTCGATCGGCCTTGAGATCCTTGACGTCGCTGCGGATCTCCCTGTTATCAGCCTTGATTTCTCTTCGATCCTGTCTTAACTCTCTTTTGTCCCGCCGAATATCCTTGTTGTCCTGTTTCTTGTCATCGGTCTGGGACTGCGCCGCGCTGACAAAGGCCGACCCGAACCCCAGAGCCACGGCCAGTAGAGCAACGGGAATCCAATAACGTCTGTGGTACATGGCAGCTCCTTTCTCGCTGATCTCTATGAATCGCGTAAGAACTCTTCGCTGTTACTAACACGTGAACCCCGAAAAGGTTCCGCGACGCGGTGACAACATGTTTTGTCGGGACCCGGACAAACGCCGCCTGCGGAGTCCGTCGGGGCTCGGAGGCGTGTCACAGATCAGGGCTGCTATCATCAGAGCGGGGATTTGTCCTTGCGGGTTTTTTTCGGACGTGGGGGAGGCTGCTGTTTGCGAATCGCACCCTGCTGACGGGCGAGTGCCCGCTCTTCGGGAGACATACGCTGCCACTGGCGGTAATTTTCCAGGAATTTCTGCCTCTCCTCGGGAGCCATCCTGAGCAACCTGCGATAATTCCTGCGCAGCTGTTCCCGGCGCTCGGGCGGGAGTTTTTTCCAGCGCTGGTAGTTCTGCTGCAATACCCTTCGCTCCTCGTTTGAGAGTCGTTGATAAGTCGAGAAGTTCTCCAGGACCAGCTTCCGCTCCCCAGGGCTCATCTTACGAAACTCATCCATTCGACTGTGCACTTCTTTCTGATCCTCCGCTGAGAGCCGCTTGAAAGCCTTATAGCGCTGTTTCAAGGCTTCCTTCTGCTCGGGGGTGAGCTTGCTCCACTGCTCCTCCGGAGATTCCGGAGTTGTCTGACCCCAGACCGGAGGAACGGTTCCCATCAATGCGAATAGCAGGCTCAGAATCGCGGCGGCTGCCGGTAGTACACCTTTACTTTTCGTTCTGTTTGCGCGCATCTTCTTTGGCAGCCGGCTTTGCTGCCGGCTTCTCCTTGCCTTTGGCGGTCTTCTTCTCCGCCAGAAAGTCCAGGAACTGTATCTTCTCGAAATTCTGCAGCAGCTCGAGGTTTTCCAACAAATCCCGATTCTTCAGGATTTCCTTTTCCTCATCGGAAAGGGCGGGCTTGGAAGCGCGGGCAGGCTTGGGCTTGTCCTTTTGAAGCGAAAAGGCACAGGGCACCGCCAGAGCCAGAACCAGAAATGCGCCCGGTCTTTTTCGCATGTCGCCGCCTATCTGACCATGGAGGGCTTGGTTTCGTTGCTGTTCAGGCCTTGAATCGTGTCGAAGTCCTCGAGCAAATCGAGGTTTTCTATTACGGCCATGTCCTGAAGCAAGGGGAGGTTTTCGGCGATGCTGACCTCTGTGACCGTGGCCACGGGAGCCTGAAGCCTGTCACGGAACATCCCGATGTAGATTCCCAGGGCCAGGAATGCCGCAAGTACGCCTGCTGCCGCCAGCTGCCTCGACAGGCTCCAGGCGAGAATCCGCTCCCTCAGAGAGGGCTGATCCGGCGTTGCCCCCTGCTTCCGACGGTGCGCATCGAGTCTGGCAGAAAAGCGTGATTCAAACTCGCTGGAGGGCTCAATGGCCTCGTCGAGAGCGACCAGGCCTTCGATTCGGTCGGGTGCGCTGAGCTCGGACGCGCACTGCGCACAAGTAGCCAGATGTGTACGCACGCGCCTGGATCTCTCTCCGCTCAGTTTCCCGCTCAGAAAGAGTTTCAGCTCGTCCTTGATTTCAGCGCAACTCACAAAAGCTCCTGCAACGATGGCCTGAGTAACTCAGCCAGGGTCTCCTTGGCACGATGGATCAGCGACTTGACTGCCTTTTCGCTGGTCCGCATCACCTCGGCTACCTCGGCATATGAAAGCTCCTGGTACTTGTTCAGGATGAACGCGACGCGCTGCTTCTCGGGCAGCATGCCGAGCGCTCCTCTCAACGCGCGTGAGACCGCGCGTCTGTGCAGGAGTGCATCCGGAGCAACTCCGGCAGCGTCCACCGGCTCGGGCGGCTTCGCATCCGGGGCACCCACGGACGGTGTATCCAGGGACTCGTGCACCGCCCGATACTGTGGACGCCGGATCTCATTGAGGCAAACGTTGGTTGCGATCCGGAAAAGCCAGGTGGAGAATTTCGCATCGGCGTGGTAGGTCGGGGCCGCATCGTTCACTCTGAGGAAAATCTCCTGAGCTAATTCCTCGGCCACCTCGCGATTTCGCACGAATCTGAACGCAAAACCGACAACGGATCTGGCGTGCCGTGAGAAAAGTTGCTCGAAAGCGCCGAGGTCGCCCGCCTTAAACTGAAGCATCAGTTCAGCATCGGGATCCAGGGCTTCCCGGCTCTCATCGCTCATGTCGGCCAGGAGCCTCCAGGGAAGTGCGTTCTCTACTCTTCACCGCCCGATCATAGCACCGCAACTGAATGATTCAATTCATTCTATTGCCTGTGATCCCGTGTGAGAGAACACCTGCGCCGACGAAAAGTTCCGGTCAAACTGCAAAATAGGCACCCGCCCCCGTTAATTAGTTTCTGTCGCCAAACTCCTTGGCCATGCGGAAAGCGCCCCGGAGGGGCGCCAGCCAATAGCTCCGGGCAAGCGCAGCGCAGCCCGGGGTTGGGATTGTCAAGAAAGATCAGAGCCCTGAAGGGGCGACAAGTAACACATGGCATACAAAGGCCTTTCGCCCTTGCCGGGGCTCGATATTATGCAATATCCTATCCGGGGGTTGCGCCCCCGGCTACTTGCTTGGGCCCCTCCGGGGCCCGACCTGACGGGCGATTCATCGAGTTTCGCGACAGAAACTAATTTTTTCTGTTCCGAAAATAGAACCTCTCAGCGCCGCGACCGTAAGCGAGCGGGTGGGCGATGGCAATTAGGACAACCGACCGGCCCGCTGACGCTGGCGGCTCCGAACGGCTGAATGTGGGGGCCGTTTTCATGACGCTTGGGTGCGCGAAGCGCCCTTGGAGTGCGGTGACATGTCACCGCTTTGAAACGCCGCAAAAGTGGCGTCGTGCCGCCGCACTCCAAAGCCTTCGGCCTTATTTTAGGAAAAGAAACCACTTATGCCTGCGATCCCGCACTAAAGCGTTCCCATTTTGGGAACGTGACGGCGGTCACTGCGCCGGAATCGGTTGCCGTCCATAATTCCCATGAAATTCAGCTGTTAAACTATCAATTCCAGTAGGGTTGGGAAAATGGCAGCCACCGAAAAAAGCGGACGCCCTCGCCTTTGGATCAGCTATCCCTGGACATCCAAGGAGGAGAGAGATTTCACATACCTTGTGGGTCAGTTGAAGGAGGCAAATATCGAGGCAACCTATGACTCCCTCCAACTGCAACCGGGCACCCCACTTGGGCAACGGATCGTGCAAAGGCTTATCAGCATTGACTTTGACGGCTGGCTGTACATCTTGACATATCAGTGCCTCACCCGCAGGACCTACGCCGACGAGCTGGCTGCAGCACTCGCTCAGACTCTCAAGCACATGGGCGCCGACTTTCCCATGGCCGGACTGTTGCACGGCATCGGAGCCCAGCAAGTGCCGCCGACACTCAGGGTGCGACCTTGCCTGTCTCTGGCAGATCCGGATTGGAAAACCCAGGTGGCGCATACCCTCAAGTGTCACGAGCCCCGCAGCAAGGCAGAAGTGATGGACGCGTCCAGCCGGTTCATCTGGAGAATACATCCCTGTTACGGCGGCGATCACTTGATGACAGCCATCGAAGTTCGCTCACCTGTGGAGAGCATTCAGTACTGGCGTTTTGCGGTTCCGAAGCCGATCGAAGCCGTCCGGTGGGGACAGGGAGTGGCCGGCGGCGGCGAAGTCTCGCGCATCAAGTTCGCGGTGGCCAAGGGCTCCGCCAAATATGGCGACTATGACGTCAGCTGGTTTGGCGCCGCCAACGCGATATCGAATACTGAAAGTGCCTATGCGGTTTTCGCCGGGCAGCTGCCGGATTTCATCTGCTTTGGGCCGGCAAAGGATCCCCTAGGCCCCCCAGGCCAAATGGAAGTCTACCGAACTCGCCTCAGCAAGCATTAACTCGAAGATGCATGTCTATCTTTGCGCCTTCGTCTCAGCGGTGGCTCTCCAAAAAAGCCGCCGCCAAGACGCGAAGAAACATGAAGGTCAGCGGGGAGGTGAGGGAGGGCCTCCACCCGAGAATCCCGGCGCGCGCGTGGTACTCGTTGTGTTCTTGGCTGCGCCGGCCGCATCGGACTCGAGGCCGGTGATCACACCGTCTCCCTGTTTCAGTCTGCCGCCAATTATCTGGGTGTAGGTTCCGTCCGTCAATCCAAGTACCACAAGGACCGGTCGGAGGAGGCCGTCCGCGCTCAGAATCCAAACGGTTCTGAGCGCTCTGAGGTTCGCGCCGGTCCGTGAAGAGCCCGAACTCGGCAAATACCCGACACCTCCGCCGCTCGAGGAATCTATTCCGGCACCAGGCGATCCGCCTGGCACGGACAAGACAGCCGGTACTGCTTCTCCGCGCGGGTTCTCGGTTCCCGCGCGCGTCATGGATTTCGTGAGGCTGTAATATTCATCCTCCCCGGCCCGCTGGTAGGCAGCCTTCAATTCCAGATCCGTCAGTGACGGCTTGAAACGCAGGGCGGAATTAGGCAGCATCAGAACATCCTCTACCTTTCGGATGAGAATCTTGACCATTGCCGTCATCCCCGGCTTGAGCCTGAGCTGCGGATTCGCCACGTCGATGATGGCATTGTAGGTCACGACGTTCTGAACAGTGGATGCCGCCAGGCGAATCTGGCTGAGTGTGCCCGAGAAAACCTCTCCGGAATATGCGTCTACTGTGAAGGTGGCATTCATTCCGGTCTTGATCCTGGCGACGTCCGCTTCGTCGATATTGGTGTTAACCTGCATCTTCGTCAGATCCTCTCCTATCTGGAAGAGTGTCGGAGAAGCGAAGCTCGCTGCCACAGTTTGACCCTTATCAACGTTACGCGAGATGATGGTGCCTGAGATCGGACTGGTGATGATGGTGTTGGCCAGATTGAGTCTTGCGCTTTCGAGGCTTGCCCTGGCCTGGGTCAGGCGGGCCTGATCTGCAATCCTGCCTGCTTGTGCGGATTCAATCTGCGCTTCCGCGGCCTTTTGGGTCGCAAGCGCGGCGTCCATGGCAGCCTGTGCCGTATCCAGATCATCACGTGGAACCAGACTCTCTTTGAAGAGATCCCCGGTCCGCTTCAGCTTGCGTTGTTTGTCCAAAACATCCACCCTGGCCTTTTCAAGATTGGCCCTTGCACTGGCGATGGACGCGGCATCGTTGTTCAAGTTCGCCTCGGCCGTGCTCACGTTTGCCTTTTGCTGTTCCACCTGGGCCTGGAAGAGAGCCGGATCCAGTCTGGCCAGCACTTGGCCCTTCTTCACCTCGGCGTTGTAATCGGCGTAGAGTTCGGCGATGGTGCCGGACACCTGCGTTCCTACCTGGACAGTCGTGACGGCTGCTAGGGTTCCACTGGCGCCAACCTGTAGGGCGATATCTCCCCGTTCAACGGAGGTAGACAGGTAACCAGGTTTGACAGCCTTGCCAGCGAAGAACTTGAATGCTCCGAATCCCCCTGCTGCAGCTGCCGTGACAAGGGCACACCAGAGTATTCCGCTGCCGATCCTCTTTCGTCTTGGCATGGGATGATCCCTCCAATATTGGAGCAAAGGTCATTCAAAACCCTTGCCCGGCGTTTCAATCTCTTCACTAGGGAAATACGGCTCGCGGGAGGGGTGACCCGATTAAATCGAAGTAAAATCGAGTTTACTTGCTCTTAACAACTTTGGGGGTGTCACGTCTCAAAAACTTCAGTTTGACTCGAGCCTCCTCGCCGATGGAATTCAGCGCGCTAAATCAAATTTTCGAGACCTGGCGTCACATTTTACCTGGATTTAACGGCACACTTCGTAGCCTGTGCGTCTATAGGTGTGCGAGTCGAAATATCATCAAAGGAGAAATGACATGAGAATCATTAAAGTGGCACTTGCCCTGCTGGCCTGTGTCGGCGCTCTTTTCTCGCAGGGCCTTCCTCCGCCACCGCCGGACGGGACGCACACAGATCAGGTGAAGGCCTACCTGACTCTTTCGGATCAACAACTGCAAGATCTCGCCGCCATACAGAGTTCGCTTCGCGAGGCGTCAGATCCGCTCATGCAGCAGGTTGGGGAAAAGATGCGTGCCCTCAGAGAGGCACTGCAGCAGGACACCGTTGATTCGGCACTCGTGACGCAGCTGAAGGCCGATATCGCCGGTCTGCAGTCGCAGTTGCAGAGCCTGCGGGCGACGTTTCGGCCTAAGGCTCTCGCCATCCTCAGCTATCAGCAGAAGGCGGTACTAGCCAACCTGCAGCAGGCGCTCGACCTGATGCCATCGGCTTTTCAGGCCGCGTCGCTCAATCTGCTCGACGCGCCGCTTGGCTTTCCGGGAGGCCGCGGTGTGCCACACTGAGCGAGTCGCTCGTGCGTTGCCTGGTCCTGGCTTCCAGTCCGGATCCAGTCGAGAGTAAGAGAAATCGAAGCCTGTCTTCTGTCGCCGAGTCTCGGGTCTCGGCGGCAGCCGTTGGCGGAGGCCGGAACCCTGGCACAGCCGGCCTCCGTGACGCTGATCAATCTGCCACGAATTTCCCGAGTTACACTGACAGTCAGCTACCTTGTCTCGTGAAATTCGTGCAATTCGTGGCAGATTTTCAACCGGTGAACTTGTATCCGAGGCCGTGCACGGTCACGATCCAGCGGGGCTGCCTCGGATCATCCTCAAGTTTCTGGCGCAGCCACGCTACGTGCACATCCACCGTCCGGGTGTAAGGAGTGCTGGAGTATTCCCAAACCTCCTGGAGCAACTGCTCGCGGGAGAGCGTCTCGCCCCGGTGTTTTATGAAGTAACTGAGGAGCTGAAACTCCTTCGCCGAGAGGGTGACAGGATCGCCCCCGCGAAATACCTCGGTGGACCTGAAATCCACGCGAATGTTGCCGAAGCTGTGAATCGCAGTCGGCGACCGGGTCCCGACCGCCGCACGTCTGAGCAGTGCTTCCACACGGGCCAAAAGCTCGAGCATTTCAAACGGCTTGGTCAGGTAATCATCGGCTCCCAGCTTGAGTCCGAGCACCTTGTCGACCGTCTGGTCGCGTGCCGTAAGCATCAGGATCGGCACCGCCAGGCCGTTCTGCCGTAAGTCTCTGCAGACGTCGAGCCCGCTCTTGCGCGGGAGCATCAGATCGAACCCCCCGGCCGACGCCTGCTCGTATCCATCCTGTCCGTCCGGTGAGGTTTCAACGCCGTAGCCTTCGTTGCGCAGGCGGTCGCCGATCGTGATTCGGAGGCCGGGCTCATCTTCAACCAGCAGTATCTTCTCCTCCATAGGGCCTCAAGCTTTTAGGGCTTGAACGAGATCAGCCTCTTCTGTTTTCGAGCAACCAGGAAGATGAATCGTAAACGCGCTTCCCTCATCCGGAGTGCTCCTCACGCTGATCCGGCCTCCCATGGCGGCGATCCCCTGCCGTGCAAGGTTGAGTCCCAGTCCGCTGCCATGGATTTGAGCGCCCGTCGCAGCCGCGCCGCGATAAAAGGGATCGAAAATGTGAGGAAGGTCCTCCGGCGTAATGCCGATCCCCTTGTCTTCAACGGTGATTTGGACCTCACTTGCCCCGCCGACACAAATACTCCTTGCGCTCACCTTCATCCAACGTGTGACGCCGCCGTATTTTAGAGCGTTGCTCAAGAGATTTTCGATGCACTGCGACAAAACCTCGTCATCGACCCTGACCGGCGGAAGGTTGGGCTCGATCTGTTTTTCAACGGTGAATCCGGCCCGCTCAATCATGGATCGGGACTTGGCCATCACAGACTCCACGATCTTGCCTGCCTGCACGGGGCGGAGATTGTACTGCATTCGCCCGTCCCGCGACTTGGCGAATAAGAGAATCTGCTCGACCATCCCCGCCAATCTTCGGCCTTCCTGCCGAATCAGGTCACCATATTGCCGAACCTGTTCATGCGTAGCCGCGACCACTCCCTCGGCGAGATTGTCCGCGGCGGAACAGATGACTGACAGAGGCGTTCTCAACTCGTGGGAAACACCCGCGACAAAGTTCATCTGAAGTCTGGCAAGGCGCTGTGCCCTTCGGGTTGATAGCATGATCATGGCCATGCTGAGCGCAAGCAGGAGTAGGGTGCCGAAACTGATCGCGAGATTCCGGCGCCGCTGGCCCGCCACGACCTGCCCGAGTGTTCCCTCCGTATGACGCGCCAGCAGCGTCCAGTTGTCCCCATCAGAAGGCGGCAGAACAACCAGGGTGGTCCTCGGTCTCCATTGACGGGGTCCTGATGGATTCTGGGGATTGACGAACGGGGGCTGCTGAAAATCATCTCCCGGCGGCGGAACCGCGGGCGGACCTTCCCCCGCAAAGTGCGGCGAGAAATCACGCGGCCCGGACAGCAGACCGACCTTGACATCCGGTGACGAGAAAAACTCCGGTGTCAGCGACGGATCGGACTGATAGAGAATCCTGTCATTGGCGGCTCCCCTCACAATCGCGATCTGGTAGATAAAGCCTTGCTCGCCTCCGAAATATTTGCGTGCCAGTTCCGGAAGCAGCTCCCGCCGCAACACATCCGGACTCAATTCAATCATGAAGTAGCCGATGAGCTGTGGACGTCGTTCGGTCGGTTCAGACGGAGGAGAAAAATGCACGAGAGGCAGAAGCAACAATGGAATCTGCTCGAGCATCACGCACGTATTGGGCCTGAATCCGGGAGGTAGTTGCTGTGGAAAAGTCAGCAGACGGTTGGCGCGAACAATCTCCAGGGATGGGGGCCATGACGTCGGTTCGAATCTAAGTGTGGCGGGATTGAGCCGTAGGAGCTGTGACGAGGCCTCGGTCCCGACATCCCAGATGAATATGTTGGCTACCAGCCGGGCATAGGGTGCGGTCAGCAGCCAGCGGTCGTATCGCTGTGCGTAGCGGGACCAGTCTCTCCCCGGAAAATCCGCGGGATCGAACTGAAATGCCATGCTGAGGCGCTGCAGCTCGAAGCTGAACTCGCTGCGGAACTGGCTGATCGCAGTATTCAAATTGGACTGCATCCGTGCGCGTTCAGCCTCGCTGACCTTGCCGCTCCAACGATACTGAAGAAAGGCAAGCAGAATCAGAATTATGCAGAGGGTCAAGACCACCGCGAGCGAGAACCATGACTGCCCGGTTCGCAGTCTCATGCGCCAAGCATATCCTCGCCCGCAGGGCGCCGCAAGGAAGCTTTTCATAGGCGTTAAGACACTAACCCGTGAAACAATATCGTTGAGATTCTTAGGGCTCGCTCAAGAGTAACTTCACATTTGGGCTGAAAGAA
>DASQID010000006.1:0-8076 GCA_035631775.1 Acidobacteriota bacterium | reverse complement strand
GTATTCGGGATTGGCGGCCAGCTTCTCCGGGTTTTGAAATACCGGCAGAATTATATATGTCGTGATTCCATGTTGCCTTGCCATAGCCATCAGTTGCGGCTGGGACGCCAGGTCGGCGCTGAGAAAGACCGTATTGACGCCGACTCTCTCCCACGAGACCAGCAGGGACGAATAATCTCCCTTATATTCATAGATCTTCACTCCGATCATGAAGTCTCTGCCTCTTGACACACAGGGAAAGGAAACCCAGATAGCACTCATCACGACAAGGAAACCGATCTTCAGAAATAGTGTGTTTACGGAATGCATCGTGGAACCATCCTTCCGGTGTTTTTCGTAGTGGCGCTTAAAGGCCACCGCAAAGACGCGAAGTCGCAAGGTCCGGAATTATTCCTGGCGGAGAACCGCCATTGGATCCATACGGGCCGCGCGCCTCGAGGGAATCACGCAAGCCAAAAGACTGACCAGCACCAGCAACACTGAACACCCAACAAGGATAAACGGATCCTTCGGGCTTATTACATGCAGGAGCTCGCGCACAAAGCGAGTCAGCAGTAGACATGCGCCCACTCCGACGCTCAGGCCGCAGCCGGCAAGCACGAGTCCCTGACGCAGGACAAGCGCCAGAATCGAGCCCCTCCCTGCGCCCAGACTCATCCGTATGCCGATCTCGTGTCTCCGCTGAAGCACCCAGTAGTTCATGATGCCGTAGACTCCCAGAACAGCCAGAATCAGGGAGAGACCGCCTGCCGCAGAAAGCAGCGCCGCCGCCATGCGCGGCTGTGCGAGGGCTCTATCGACCTGCGAACGGAGCGATCCCTCGTCAAATACCGGCAGATCGTTGTCGATTGCCTCGATTTCCCTCCGTATCGGCGGGAGAGCGGCCATCGAGTCGTCCACCGTCCGGACATGAAGAATCATCTCAGGAAAGTAGCGCTGATACAGGGGTATATATAGATAGGGCGCCGGCGCTTCCCAGAACGCGTGCTGGTGAACGTCCCTTGCCACACCGACAATTTGGTACATCTCACGCGGCCGGCCCCGGAGCCTCACCCATTTGCCTATGGGATCTTCACTCGGCCAATAACGCCGGGCCATAGTCTCGTTGACGATCACAGCTCCCGGGGAGGATTCGTCATCCCGTTTGCTAAAGTCACGGCCCCTGACGAGCGGAATACCCAGCGTTTCGAGGTAATGCGGCCCGACTATGTTGCATTCCGTGCGAATCCAATCCGATTCGAGTGCCGGCGTTTGGCCATTCCAGGCGAAGTAAATGATCAACCTGCGCAGTGCCAGCGGGACGTCGCCGCCCCATGTGGCGGAGCGAACTCCGGGCAGGCCCGAAATTTGCTCCAGAACCCGATGGTAAAAAACCTGGCCCTTGGCGTCGTCATAGCGGTAATCCATCGAGTTAAAGTCGACCGAAAGAACCATGACTCTGTCCGGATTGAAGCCGAGATTGATCATCCGGGTTTGACGAAGTTCCCGCACAAAGAGACCCGCACCCACCAGCAGAATGGCTGAGAGGGCAACCTCAACGGCAACGAGCGTACCGCGCCAGCGGTTTCCGGCGTGGCGAGCAGAATGTCTGGACTGCAGGGCTGATCTGAGGTCAAAGCGAGATGCCTGCAGCATCGGCACGAGGCCGAGGATCAGTGTCGTCGTGCCGGCAACTCCGACGGTGTTCAGGAGAACCCTCCAGTCGAGGCCGATGTCCAAAGTGAGGCCGACCTCAAAGGGAAGAGGAAACCGTCTGAACAGAATCAACAGCCCACTCGCCATTGCCAGACCAAGAGCCAGTCCGGAGGTAGAGAGGACTACACTCTCAATCAATTGCTGACGCATCAGGGCGGCTGGACCCGCACCAAGGGCCAACCGGATGGCAGTCTCATGCTCCCTCGACATCGAGCGGGAAAGAACGAGTGTTGCCGCGTTCACACAGGCAAGCAGCAGGACAAGACCCGATACCGTAGTCAACAGGCCGAGGTACAGCACTATCGTTGCTCGATAGGAAGGCCAGAAACGCGCCTGATTCGGCGGCAGCAGGCGGGCGGTGAATCCGCGGTTGGTCTTGGGGTAGGCGGAGGCAAGCTGGCTGGCTTTCAGTCGCACTGCGGCCTCCGCTTGCTCGATCTTGACGCCGGGCTGAAGTCGGCCTACAACGAGCTGCATTCTTGCATCACGAAGGCGCAGCAGCGGCTCTCGGTGCCACCAACTGATACGCTGCTGGTCCATCACGGTGATTGGCACCCAAAGATCCGGGAGCAGTCCCCAGTCGAGCGTGACTCCTCGGAACCCCCGGGGTGCCACGCCAATGACCGTAAATGCATTGCCGTTGATCCGCACGGAACGACCCAGGACATTCGGGTCGGAACCAAAGTTACGCTGCCAGAGAGCATAACTGAGGATGACCGAATCGGCCGCCGATTCGTCCGACTGCTGAAAGCTCCGTCCCAGCGGAAGCCTGACGCCAAGCACCAGGAAGTAGTTCCACGAGACCATTTCGGCGCCGAGCCGCTCGGTCCGTCCGCCGGAATAAAAGCTGAAAGGGGAACGGATGTAGCCCATCAGACCCGCGAAAATCCCCGTCTGTGCCCTGTAGTCAATGTAATCGGGATAGGAGGTGCTACTCCAGCCGCCTGAAACCGGTGTTGTATACAACGCCACGAGCTGCTCGGGCGAGCGAACTGGGAAGGGGCGCAGAAGGACGGCATCGAGAAGGCTGAAGATCGCCGCATTGACGCCGATCCCCAACGCAAGGCTGACGGTTATCGCTGACGCATAGCCGCCGTTGCGCCGAAGCGAGCGCAACACGTACCCGAAGTCGCCGAGGATCGTCTCGAGCATGTGCCATCTTCGTCAATTCGGCGACCTCTTTTCAAGTAATCTCGAAGGCGATTCCGAAGTTGTGGCACACTTTGCGGTGTGAAATCTTGGCATATACCTCCGGGGCATCCCACGGCGTCGCGTGAAGATACTGGCGCGTGAACGGGGTGATGTCGATGCTGACATTGGAGGTTCCTCGCGTTCCTTGCACCCTAGAGGTGAGCTTCTATAAAACCCATCGCCCAAGATGCGAAAGACCCGGAGGAACGCAGAAAGCGCCTTCTGGTGGAGGGATACTTCGATTCAGATGCCGGCGGGCTCGTCGAATAGACTATGCCGGCCCAACCCGGCGTCGAGGAGAGTAGAATAGGCTCCATCCTCGAGGAAAGGCAATGTCATGAGTGAGAATGAAATCGATCGCGATGTGCGCGCGGTTTTCGCGGTAAGCGATGAGGAAGCCGCTGCAATTGCCGCCGGAGACATTGTCCGGTATCTGCCTCTCCTGGCTGAGGAGGCGGTGTTTATGCCTCCCAATTCGCCCGAAAGGAGCGGAGAGGATCTGCGCCGATGGCTCGGCGAGTTTCTGCAGAACGTGGCCGTCGTGGTCCACTCGAGTCACCACGGCGAAACGCTTGTCACGGGAAATATGGCATTTCATGTCTTTCGCTGCACATGGACCGTCAGCCCTAAATCCGATCGAAAGCCGTCGCTTTTGCATTTCAAAGGACTGCACCTCCTGCGGCGCCAACTGGACGGTTCCTGGAAGATCACACGGGAGATCTGGAATCTGAGTCCCGCGCCATAGTTGCCAATAACTTCAGGAGATGAGCGCAAATCAACGATGAGGATTTGGTCGTACGGTGGCGAAGCATTCCTCAAGATTCGAGGAGCCAGTGAGCCTGGCGCAGCACGGCGCGGCTCGATCCCTTCATCAGCTCGTACCAGACGGTGAGAAGCGATTGTATCGTGTGGTTTTGCCTTTCCGCATGGGTATTCGCTCTGGTGGGCATCTTAGCCGTGCGGCGAAGAGTGCACAAGCCCATGCCGCATGATCTTGCGAATCCGCTGTTTCGCACAGGTTTCTGTCCTATACGCAGCCGAAACGATAGGCAGCCGCCACCGGCAAGCTAGCGCTCGGAAATCGTCGGGTGACGGCTGATTTCGACATCGGCGCCGATCGTCAGGAGCATCAGGTCGTATCCAACTGCCAGCCGTCCCTGGTATGTTTTGCGGGTGGGAGGGATGAGGTCGTCGGGTTGTGCAGGCGACGGCACGATGTGGTTATAAACAGCGAGCTTGGGGCCGACGCGGGTAAACACGCGGCCTGCCTCTTCCGGAGTGCAATGGTGGGCGATGATGCGAGCCGTCTCCTCGGGATCGGCTACCTTCGACAGGCGGCGCTCCACTTCGGGGCTCAACACTTCGTGAATCAGGACGTCTGTTCCCTTGGCAGCAAGTATCAGCGAATCCGACGGACGCGTATCGCCGGAAACCACCACCGAATGGCCTGCGAAGTCGATACGATAGCCGTAGGCAGGCGCGACCGGCCCGTGATCCACCGAGAATGCCGTCACCTTTGCCCCATCGCGCTCCAGCACCACCCCGGCGCTCACCTCAGTCACCTTCACCTCGATGCCGCCGGCAGCATAGCGCTCATCCAGGTCACGGCGGGTCGTGATGTCGAAGCTGAAGGCCTGGCGTAGATGATCCATCATTGCCGAGGTGCCGGCCGGCCCGTACACGGCAAGCGGCGCTTGCCGACCGAAGATCCAGCCGGTCAGCCACAGATCGGGAAGACCGACAACATGGTCGGAATGAAGGTGTGTGAGCAGCACCGCATCGATCCTCGCGAGGAGATCGCTGCTGCCTATCTGAAAGAGCCGTATGGACGCGCCGCGGCCGGAGTCCACCAGGAGGCGAACCTTCCCGGCTTCGATAAGCGTGCACGGGCCGAAGCGATCAATCGACGGACGCGGATTTCCGGTCCCCAGCAGAGTCACTCGGAACCTAGGCTCAACATCGCTGGAATTTTCCGTCGCGCGGAGCCTCATCCGCACCGCAGCGCCAGACGAAATGGCCATCAGGCAAACGGCAATGCCCAGCAGCCGAAATCTCACACGTACGCACATGCGTATTCACCTCCCTGCCCACTCAGCGTTCTTTCCATGCCCACCATTTCAATTTCGCGGGATCGGGATCCGTCTCGGAGGCAAAATAGACCGCACACCGAAACACATAGAGTACGCAGCGGTCGACGGGCTGGCCGACTCGTTCACACAGCTCGTCGTAGAGCGATTCGGCGTTCCGCCCCCGAAGCTCACCCGCATCATGAATCCCGAGGAGATACAGGTCCGAAGCAATCGACGGTCCAACCCCTGGGATGCGTGATAGCGAGTCAATAACAGACTTTGGAGCTGTTCGGCGCATCGGTTCCCACGCCGGCACATCCTCCGGCAATGCGCCTGCAGAGCTTTGCTTTGCGATGCCCATAGCGACAATCACTCAATCCCCAGATCGCATCGCACGTCGTCGGACAACTTCTCCGATGATAGACACTATCAGAATCAGCATCGCGGCAAGCGCGATCACCCCCATTGCTATATTCGTAGCGTTCAACCAGAAGGTTCGAGGGTCTGTCAGATAAACCATGATACACCTCCTATCTATGCGAAGCCGACCAGGGAAGGATTCCCTCGGGTACCGTGGCGATCTTGGGATGCTGTTGCGCCGGCTCTCCTGATGCCTCGCCGTTGAGCGAGCCGGTCTTGTCCAACCTAGAGCAGGACGCGCCTCCGCAGAAGTGCCAACAGGCGCCTACGTGGGATTGGCGTTATTTGGCGTCATCACGCATCAAGGCCGGCGCGCGGAGGGGTCTAGAGGTCTACAAATTGCCGTTGGAATCGGGAAGCAGCCGGGTTTAGAATCGGCCCAAGAAGGTTCCACTATGAGCAGGTTACCTACGGCGAAGGCCAGCAGTACAGGGCCTGCGCCTCTGGCTGCCGTTGGATCGCCCAAAACCGGCACGCTCCACTCCTGGAAGGAGATTGCCGCACACCTGAGGCACGGCGTCCGCACGGTGCAGCGCTGGGAAGAATCTGAAGGGCTGCCCGTGCATCGTCATGCGCACGCAAAACGGGATTCGGTCTATGCCTATGCCGCCGAACTCGACGCCTGGTGGATCAGCCACCAGGCAATGCTGGAACAGGCCGATAAGCCGGAAGCCATTCTTCCTGAGGAACTTCCCGCCGGTCGGAAGAAGGCCCCGCTCAGGTTGTTTCTCCTGATCTCGGGGGCCATTCTTGTCGTGCTGCTTGTGGCCGCGGGCGTTTGGCTGCGTTGGGGCATCCCACGTCTCGGCACCCGTGCCCTCTCTTTTGCCCCGCGCGACTGGGTTCTCGTCACTGATTTCGACAATCAGACCGGCGAGACGGTCTTCGACCGGTCTCTGTTGACCGCCTTCACGGTCAGCCTCGAGCAGTCAACGCACGCCAACGTGTTCCCCCGCACTCGCGTAGCCGTGACTCTCCAGCGTATGGGAAGGAACCTTGAAATCAGGATCAACGAGCAGATCGGACGGGAAATCTGCTTGAGGGAGCACATCAGGGGCTTGATCAGCTGCAGCATCACCAGGACCGGCCGGCAGTATGCATTGGCGGCGCACCTTATTGATCCGCTAACCGGCGCAGCAGTGCGCTCGTATTTCGAGCCGGTCAGCAACCAGGACCAGATTATTGCGACGCTGGGGAAGATCACGGCTGCGATACGCCGGGATCTGGGAGAGTCGCTGGCTTCCATCCGGCAGAACGATGACCCGCTCCCGCAGGTGACTACATCCTCGCTCGATGCGCTCAGGCTGTACTCGGAGGGAAACTATCTCTGGCGCAGAGGGCAATATGAGCCGGCACGGATGGCTTACCAGTCCGCTCTGGAGCGAGACCCCAACTTTGCCATGGCGTATGTCGCCTTGGGCACTGTCTACATGAGCCATATCTACAACAGTCCGCTCAAGGGCAAGGAACACTATGAAAAAGCCTTGCAGCATGCGGACCGCATCACCGACCGTGAGCGGCTCTTCATCCAGGCATCCCATCAGGACAGCCTCGGCCACCCGGACGAAGCCGTACGTAATTACCGTGTCTATCTAAATGCCTACCCTGACGACACGAACGCTCGCTTTGATTTAGGCCGCCTGCTGATGGGCAACCATCGGGCTCAGGAAGCCGAATCGGAGCTCCAGGCTGTTCTCCGGTTGGATCCAGGCAATGCGCGCGCGTGGATCGGCCTGGCCAATACTCACAACGAGCTAGGCAGGTCTTCCGAGGCCCTGATGGGGTATTCCAAGGCATTTGAGCTGGAGCCGACCTGGGTCACTCTCGGCAATCTCAACCACGAGTACGGCTTCACGCTGGTGCAAACCGGGAACATCCCAAAAGCCAGAGAGGTGTTTGCGCTCGCGCTCGCCAAGCGGGACATGGAAGACCACGCGCTGCGCTCCCTGGCGCTGCTCGACATGTACGAAGGCAAGTACCGCGACGCACAAGGACGGCTGGAGCGGGCGATCCTGTTGAGCAGCACGAATCCTGCGCCCATTTCGAGAGCAAGACACCACCTTTATATGGCCATTCTGCTGGAAGGCCGAGGCGACCGGCGGGGTCAATTGAGGGAGCTTGATCGCGCGTCGGATGACCTGGCCAATTGGCCGGATCCGCAGGTATGGCTCATGGCACGCATCGGCGCGGCGTACGCGCGCGCCGGCGCGGTCGCAAAGGCCGGCCGAATTCTGCAAAGACTCGCCCCACAGGCCGACCGCGCCAATCCCTCGGACACCGCGGACCTACACATTTTGGAAGGCGAGCTGGCTCTCGCGGGCAATGACTACCCCAGGGCGGCGGATAGACTTCAGCTTGGCGCGCAATCTATTCCTCTTCCTTTAGGCCTGGCAGGCCTGGCCCGCGCGTACCGGGCCGCCAACGACACGGAACGGGCCATTCCCTGCTATGAGCAGCTGATCGGGCTGGGCTGGCGGGTGCTGGGTTGGGAGCCGCAGCAAGCCTGGATTTCGGCACATGCGGAACTGGCCGAAGCGTACATGTCTCGAGGCGAGCGGGATAAAGCCGGACGGACGCTCAACGAACTTGCCCGGCTGTGGAAAGACGCCGACCCCGAGCTCCCCCTCACAAAGAGACTCGCTCGGCTGCAAAAGCAGGTTCAGAACAACGAGCATCTGTGAGCGCACTTCCTCACACCCCG
>DASQID010000005.1:0-2447 GCA_035631775.1 Acidobacteriota bacterium | reverse complement strand
AGCCTTGGCTTCCGGCCAGCGGGTGTATCTGCTCGCCAACTGGTCCAGGAGCTTTTTCAGGGCTTCATTGTATTCCCCGGCGGGAAGGATCTCTCTCAGTGCGCGGACCGGCCAGGTGACATCCGGCTCAGTCTCGAGATACCGGAGGATCGGTCCGACTGCGACCGTTCCCATGTGCACCAGCAGTCGAACGGCATATTGTTTTTCTTCGAGGTCCATGCTCGCCTGCGGCACCTGTACAGTAAACCTGCGAAGCAGCGCTGAGGCCGCTTCCGGCGATTTCCACTCGGCGAGCCGTTCCATGGCGGCGACGCGTGTCGCCGCCTCTCCATGTGGTTGGGTCACCTGCTTGATGGCCCTCCGGATCTGCCTTACGGAGGGACCTGCTTCTGCCGTAAAGAGCCTGCGCAAGAAATCCATGATTCAGTGATTCTACATCAAGTTTTCTATGAGAAGGGAGGTTTGAGACATACTATAATAGCGGCGCGTTGGATGCGTGACTGAATGCGTTTCGTCTCTTCACTCGACGGCAAAAAGGGGGTGACATGGAAGAACGAGAGTTTTTCAACGAAAAAGACGAAACGTTTCCCGCGGAAATTTACTGTCCGAAATGCAGGACGACGACTGAGTATGCGATACGCTGGCGCCGCCGGTCGAAGAAGGCATCCCTGCCTGCTAACGCCAGCGACCAGGACAGGGCGCGCTTTGCGAAGGCCCGCGACTACCGTATCCGGCTCGATGACAAACTGCGCTGCAAAAATCCACGCTGCGGCAAGACGATTGAGATTACCACCCTCCAGACCGTCGTCTTCGATTGAACTGCCGCGACTCACACAAACTTCGCGTCTGTCGGTCGCGCCAGAATGTGAATCTATTCTTGCGCCAGCCCTCAGCGGTGGATTTTTAAAAGCCACCGCTAGGACGCAAAGGCGCTAAGACAGCGCCTTTAACCCTCTGTGTAATTTGTGGCAGGTCTCTTGTTATTCGAGTATTCATGGACGAATTCCGCCAGTGCCCTGACTGAATCGACCGGCGTTGACGGCAGAATGCCATGGCCAAGGTTGAATATATGCCCGGCCCGGCCTGCTGCCCGATCAAGGATCTCCTTCGCTCTCTTCTGTAACACGGGCCAGGGAGCCATGAGAGCGACGGGATCCAGATTACCCTGAATGCCCACTCCCGGGCCGATCCGCTGCCAGGCAGTGTCCAGGGAGATGCGCCAATCTGCTCCCATCACGTCGCCACCGGCCTCGCGCATCAGGGGCAGCAGATCGCCGGTGCCGGTGCCGAAATGGATGGAGGGAATGCCGGCCTGGCGGAGCGCCAGAAACAACCGGCGGCTGTACGGCAGGACATAATCGCGGTAATCCGCAGGGCTGAGGCAGCCGACCCACGAATCGAAGAGTTGGACAGCCTGTGCACCCGCGCGTACCTGAGCCAACAAGTACTCTACCAGTGTTTCGGTCAGCCGGCTCATCAGCAATCCCCACGTCTCGGGCTCGCCGTACATGAGCTGTTTGGTCCGCAGGTAATTTCGTGAGCCCCCGCCTTCGATCACGTAGCTTGCAAGCGTGAACGGCGCGCCGGCAAAGCCGATCAACGGGACCTGGTCCTGCAATTCGGCCCGAACCAATTCAAGGCTCTTCAGGACGTATCCGAGCGCCTCATCGGGGTCGGCAACCCTCAGCACTTCGGCATCGGCGCGAGTGCGGACGGGATTGTGAATGATCGGACCTTCCCCCTCGGCGAACTCGATGCGTATGCCCATCCCCTCCAATGGCAGAAGTATGTCGGCAAAGATGATGGCCGCGTCTACCGGAAGAGCCCTGATCGGTTGAAGCGTAACTTCCGCAGCCAGTTCCGGAGTCTTAAACATCTGGAGCAAACCGTATTTCTCGCGGATTTTCCGGTATTCCGACATGTATCGGCCCGCCTGTCGCATAAACCAGACGGGAACGCAGTCGGCCCTCTCCAGACGGCAGGCGTTGAGAAATCTGTCGCTTCGCGCCATTCGGCTATTTGTCCTCTTCCACGAAGGCTCCAAGCTCAATTGCCCTGCGGCGGAAATCGGCTTCCGCTTCTTCCAGGCTGAAAAAATAGTGCCCCAATATGAAGTAGGGTTCCGCATCCGGGGGATGGACTTTGATATGCGTGGCGTAAGTTTTCTCTTTGACCTGTCTCAGCACCATCTGGCTGGGATACCGCCCCTCTGCTGCCTTGATTTCGCTTTCCCGTAGGATGGGACAGTTTTCCATAGATACATCCTCGCGATAATGGATTCACGAATATGAGCTATCAAATTACCATCAGGCGAGCAAAAGAGGCAAAGAGAATGGGGCCTGCCACGAATTACGCGAAATCATCCATGCGCACAAGCCTTCGTACTACCAACCTTCAAATCCTTGCCATTTCGACAAGGATACAAGACCTGTCTTGGCGCCTTCGCG
>DASQID010000004.1:0-8390 GCA_035631775.1 Acidobacteriota bacterium | reverse complement strand
CGATCTACGCTGCCAGCCGGCTCCTGGAAACTGTGGCCAATTCCCCCGTGCCGCTGTCGCAGATGCTCTCGGACATACCGCGGACGGTTGTGACTCCTGAGATACGGATCCAGTGCGACGACGACAAGAAATTCGCCGTCGTGGAGCAGGTCAAATCTCACTTTCGGAAAAGCCGTCAGGTGATCGAAGTCGATGGCGCACGTGTCCTTTTCCCTGAAGGATGGGGCTTGGTGCGGGCGTCCAACACGCAAGACGTTCTCGTCCTGCGATTCGAGGCCGCAAACCAGGCCTCGCTGGAGGCGATCCGCGCCGAGGTTGAAGATGAGGTGTCGCGGGCCAAGACCTCAGGAACCACCAAGAATTGATGTGTTTGGCTCCCACATCTCTCTGGGGTCTTGATGGCAGGGGGAATTCGAGGATGGACTTCGCCAAGCTGCACGGGCTGGGGAACGATTTTCTGATCGTCGGTGCCGGAGATGCAGGGGGGCCCGCCGGATCCCTTGGCTCGCTGGCGAGGCAGATCTGCGACCGTCATCGGGGAGTTGGAGCGGACGGCATCATCTTCTATCAGCCGACTGTCGGCGACAGGGACGCCGACATCTCAGCGTTGATTTTCAACGCTGACGGTTCCCGGGCCGAGATGTCCGGCAACGGCGTGCGCTGTCTGGCAGCCTTTCTGCTCCGGAGCGGACAGCGGAAGGCACGCGAGCTCAGGATTCGCACGGTCTCCGGCATCAAGACCTATGTCCTGCAAAAGCAGGAAGGGAGAGTCTACACCTTCGAAAGCTCCATGGGTCGGCCTGTTACCGATCCGGTTCATATACCGGCGCTGCTTTCCGGACCAGGGCCTGTGTTGAGTCATCCCCTCCAGGTGGGCTCCGAGGAACTCAGGGTCTCGCTGTGTTCGATGGGCAATCCGCACTGTTCGATATTCTCGCCCGACGTGAACGAGTTCCCCGTGGAGACGCTCGGTCCCTTAATCGAGCATCATAAGAGCTTTCCCAACCGGACTAATGTGGAGTTCATTCAGGTTATGGGCCAGCACCGCATCCGCGTGCGCTTCTGGGAGCGGGGCGTCGGCCGGACCCTCGCTTCAGGCACCGGCAGCTCGGCGGCGGTTGTGGCCGCAATCCTGAACAATCTCGCCCAGAGCCCGGTTATAATTGAAACCGAATTGGGCACCATGTCGGTTCGCTGGAGGCTTGGGGAAGAGCTGTTCCTGACCGGCCCAGCCGAATTTATCTGCAGCGGTGTCTACGTCGGCGATGGGGAAAACAGAGCTCTCTGAATCTGCAGGATCAACATTGGAGAACAAATTGCTCCCGGCTGGGGTAGAATCATCTCTCGATCAGCAACGTGGGGTTATCCGGGTTGGCCTATGAGCACATACGCTATTCCACGGATCGCTGGTACTGCAGTGATAGCCTGCCTTTTTGTTCACCCGGCAGGGGCGTCCGACGGTGCGCAGACTTTCGCTTTTGTAAGTCCACAATACATCATTACGGCGGAAGTGGGAACGGCCCACAGTTTTGTGGTCAACTTCATCAACCTGTCCGATTTCGTCATAGTCGTCCAGCCCAATGAATTCATCTACAAGGGCGCTTCAGGCCGGTTTTACATCGGTCAAGTCTACGAGAAGGAGCAGAAGGACAACCGCGGCGAGAGCTTCAGGTACTCAGCCTCAATACTGCTCAAGGGCCGATCGTTTACGGGGCTTAATATCGCAGGCGCCTTCCATGAACAGGAACACATTGAGGAGCTGAGTGTCCGCATCGGTGCGAAGCGCTTTTATCTCCAGGGTCTGGACAAGATGCAATTCGACCAGCTTGCGGCCAAGATCGGCAATCTCGATCTGCAAAATCCGAGTTCGCGTGCGGCACTGCAGGATGCGAACATTGCCGAGATGGGCACAGTGAAAGGGACCGACGGCACTTCAGACTGGGACCGCGACTGGCAGGGCCTTATCCGGCCCGATGGCGTTAACCCACCCAAGATCATCGAGCGCCCTGAAGTCAGCCCTACCGATGAGGCCCGGCGCAAGGGCACATACGGCAGGGTCAGGCTTGCGGCCGTCATCAATAAGAATGGTGGTATCCAGGACCTGAAAGTGGAGAAGGGACTTGGCCGGGGGCTCGATGAAAGGGCCGTTGAAGCCGTCAAGAACAGTTGGGTCTTCCTTCCCGCCACCAGGAACGGTGAGGTTGTCGAAACCACGATCTACTTCGAAGTGGAATTCCCACCTCCAGCTAAAAAGTAATTCGGTGACAGGCTGCTCTGACATAATTCGGTGACAGGCTACTCAATGCCCGATTTGGGTGTATTTCCTCTTTCGCAGTGGCTCACGCGAAATCGGGGATTGAGTAGCCTGTCACCGAATTACTATCGATAGAACTCGCGCACGGCTTCCAGAAGAGACGGAATCGTATTTTCGCGCGGTTGGATCTCAGCTTTCTTGCAGGACGACTCGACTGTGCCCGCAGTTACAGGTCCCAAAGCCGCGACCACAGCGCCACAAATGAGTCGCTTTCCCTCCTCCGGACCCAGGATGCTCAAGAAGTTGCGTACGGTGGATGAACTTGTGAAGATGAGAAGATCCGGATCGTGCGTCCTCATGCGTTTCAGCACCTCCGTGTGGATCCTGCCTTCCACGGTCTCGTAGCAGGGAACCACGTCCACGCGTGCTCCTGCGGTCCTGAGTTCCCGAGGCAGGACATCGCGCGCCTCCTTTGCTCGGGGCAGGAGAATTCCCGCCCCGGCCAATCCTGTCAGGCCTCCATGCCGGTCTGCCAGCGCGCGCAGCACCCCCTCGGCGACAAATTCTTCCGGTATTAGAGTGACTTCTATTCCGTGCTTTCGGAGAGTATCAGCGGTTCCAGGTCCGACAGCACATACGTTCCTCAACTTCAACAGTTCCTTCTCCAGTCCCCGGGCAAACACGCGCCGGGAAAAGAAGACTGCGGCATAGGAGCTCGTAAAGATCGTCCAGGTGTAACTGTCGAGATTCACGAGCGCGGCATCCAGAGCACTGTTATCCTCCAGTTCCCGTATCGCAATGACGTCCAGCGGATCGACTTGCGCTCCCATTTCCCGAAGGGCTTCCATGAGCGGGCCGAATTTCATCGGGCTGCACGCCACCCCGACGTACTTGCCCTCGAGAGGAGCAGGGTTCGTTCTGGAATCAGTGGACATATTGTTGCCGGTGTGAGGTCCAGAGAGTTGCATTCACCACTGAATCCCCTGAGGGGTTGAAGGCAGCGTTGAGCAAAATGAGATTTTCAAGATCTGACACCATCTTCGAGGAGGAACTTCCCTCCATGGGAGAGGATCTTGTCTGCAAGGACGACTGCCGCCTCCTCCGCCGTATGGTCGTCAGCCGTGGTGGAATCGCGGATTATTCGACTGCCGTCGGGTGCCGAAATGAGCCCATCGATAAGGATGGTTCCATCACGATAGGCTGCATGAACGGCCACAGGAACATTGCAGCCTCCTCCCAACCGACGCAAGAATGCTCTTTCCGCCCTAACCGTCACGGCAGTGGGACGATGGTTCAGGAAATCTATCACCGAATGGACGGCATGATCCCCCTTTCGGGTCTCAAGAGCGAGTGCTCCCTGACCGGGTGCAGGGAGCATCCGGGCCAAGTCCAGTCGCGCGGTAATTCGGCCATCCAGACCGAGGCGGATCAGCCCTGCGCAAGCCAAGACAATTGCATCATAGGCACCGTTCGCCAGCTTCTGGAGGCGAGTGTCGACGTTGCCGCGAATATCCGCGACTCTGATATCCTTGCGCCAGGCTAGGATCTGAGCCTGGCGGCGGACGCTGCCGGTTCCTACGGCTGCTCCGGAAGGAAGTCCTTCCAGGTTCTCTGCGCTCCCCCGGATGATAAGTGCATCGCGAGGATCCTCGCGCTCAGGAATAGCGGCAATCTCGAGCTGATCGGGGATTCTCGTGGGTACATCCTTCATGCTGTGCACAGCGAGGTCGATCTCGTGAGCGAGCAGGGCTTCTTCAATTTCTTTCACGAAGACGCCGATGCCTGAACCCGCCCTGATCGAGGAGGTCGCGTCCTTATCCGCCGAGGTTCGGATGACCTTGATGGTCACCTGCACATCCGAAAACCTGCGTTGAATCTGATTCTTTATCCACGTAGTCTGGGCAAGTGCCAGGGTGCTGCCCCGACTTCCAATCGTTAACATTCGATCTCCATGAGGTTGCAGGTGCCCTTGGCTCGAAGGCCTTACCGGCGGGCCCGGAGCGGCCTGCGGCAAGCTATCTCGTAACAGACCTCAGGCTTCATTTTCCTTTTCTTCAGTTTCCTTGTGGAGCTTGAAAATCCGTTTGATCACGGATAAGTAAGCTTCGTGGTGCACGGGATCCTGGTTCACACTTCTGAGCTGGGTAACGAGCGGATGGGCGATTTTGCCCGCGATTCGAGACACCATACTCTCGAGTTCCCGGGCTCCACGGGGATCCAAGGGGCCTACCCTTCTCACATAACGATCGAGTTCGAGCCGGCAGATCTCCTCGATCCGGCCTTGGAGCTGTGAGATGACAGGGCCTATGTCGAGAGACTTGACCCTGGCGCAAAAGGAGTCGACCTCCTGCTCGACGATCTTCTCTGCCAGCGCAGCTTCCCGATGCCTTTCCTGCAGGTTTGCCTCGACGACAGCTCCGAGATCATCGATGTCGTAACAGAAGACGTTATCGATTCCAGCCACGCCCGGATCCACGTTGCGCGGCACAGATATGTCGATGAAAATGATGGGCGCGTTCTTCCTGCCGCTCATTATTGAATGCGCCATCGCACGGTTGACCAGGACCTCTTTAGAGCCCGTGGATGTTATGACGATATCGGAGCGCATGATGGCCTGAGTCAGTTCTTCGAAAGGAACCGCGGTGCCGCGGAATTTCGACGCCAGTTCCTGGGCAGCCTCGAAGCTGCGATTGGTGACCCGGATAGTGGTTGCGCCGCTAGCCGATAGGTGCCTTACCGCCACTTCCCCCATCTTGCCCGCCCCCACGATCAGGATTCTCTTGTTCCTGAGGTCGCCGAGTATCTTTCTTGCCAGCTCCACGGCCGCCGAACTCACCGATACCGAGTATTCGCCGATTCCCGTTTCCGAGCGAACACGTTTAGCGGCGCGGAAGGCTGCCTGCAGCAGACTGTTCAGATAGCTCCCTACTGACTGCGCATCCACAGCCAGGTTGTAGAAGGACTTCACCTGTCCGAGAATTTGGGGTTCCCCGAGAATCATCGAATCCAGGGAACTGGCGACACGAAACAGGTGGCGCACTACCTGCTCGCCCGAGTGATGGTAGAGCTTCTGCCGGAGTTCCTGCCGTGCAATTTGGCTGCTTTCCGAGAGGAAGGACTCGAGGGAGTCAATCGCTTCCTGGACGTTCTCCGCATACGAAATCAGCTCGACACGATTGCACGTGGAAATGATCATCGATTCGCGAATTGCCGGCAGCGCAGCCAGTTGGCGCAGCATATCCGGCACCCGAGTCGCCTGAAATGCCACCCGTTCGCGCACCTCCACCTCGGCGGTACGGTGACTCAAGCCAACCAGGACGAATTTCGCCATCAATACCCTTCATCCACATGACTGCCCTCGCCCCGCGGCCTCAGACTTGAAGCCACGAAGGAACGTGTGCGACTGCCGGATCGCGCGGGCGCAGCCATTTTAAAGATATGTGTGAAGCCCCCAGTTGACCCCAAAGGTGAACAAAGTCGATGCGAAACCTATGATGCTTATATAGGCAGCACGCCGGCCGCGCCAGGAGGACGAAAGACGATAGTTCACAAGGAGCAGATAGATTGCCCAGGTGATCAATGACGCGGTTTCTTTCGGATCCCAGCTCCAGAACCTCCCCCAGGCCTGCTGCGCCCAAAACGCTCCGGTCACGATCGTGATGCTCATCGCGACAAATCCCACGAAGAGCGACCGGCGGAGCAATTCGTCGCACACCTGCAGCGAGGGCAGTCGGAAGTAAAGGAATCGGAAGTGTTTGGTTTTCAACTCTCGTTCCTGGATCAGGTAAAAGATCCCCGACAGGCAGGTGAGAAAAAAGGAGGCGTATGCCAGGAACGCAACCGACGTGTGCAGATAGAGCCACTTGCTTTTGAGAAGCGGGGGGATCGCGTGGTTTTCGTCCCACATGAGTTGGGAGATTATTGTCAGGAGAGAAACGAGCGGCAGTACGAAAGCGCCGAGGGCACTTATCCTGTAGCGCAGGCTGGCGACGAGAAATGTCAGCGTGATGCACCAGGCGAAAAAGCAGAGCGATTCGGACAGGTTGGTTATGGGTATGTGCCTCCGCTGCAGTCCCAGCATCAACAGAAACCATGTGTGCACGAGGAAGCCGGAGGCGACCATCCCGAGTGCGACGCGGACGAAGACCTGGCGCTTCTGATAGAAGCCGAAAAGCGAATGAAGCAGCCCAAGAGCGTAGAGACCGGCCGTGATATAGAGAATCCAGCTCATAACCGACACAAAGGATAGCAGATATTAGCACCGGTTCGCAGTTCACTGTTCGCGGTGGTTCGCAGATTGCCGGTTGACTTCAACCTGCTGCGAACTGCGAGCTAGGAACCGCGAACTGCCTTTGTGGTATAGTTCAACGTTTTTACGACGGAGAGCTGCCCGGGTGAATTTCTTGCACGGAATAGACATCGGCACGGCCATCATCCAGTTTGCCGTACTGCTCTTTTCGCTGAGCATACACGAGGCATCGCATGCCTGGATGGCAGACCACTTGGGCGACCATACGGCCCGGGCCTTGGGCCGGGTGACCCTGAATCCCATTGCTCACATTGATCCTGTCGGAACGGTACTTTTTCCTCTCCTGCAGTTCTTCACGCGACTGCCGCTGATCGGTTGGGCCAAGCCTGTACCGATCAATTCAGTTCACTTGAGAAAACCCCGGCGCGATCAGATCTTAATTTCCCTGGCCGGCCCGGGATCTAACCTGCTTGCGGGCACCGTGTCCTTTGGCTCTCTCCTGGCGCTCAAAATCTTCCTGTCGCAGGCTGCTGGTTTGCCCGGTGCGAGCGTGAATATCTCATTGCTTCGACAAAGTTCAATGCTCGATCTTGTCGTGGAAATTCTATCCTTCTCCATGGTTATCAATCTCGCCCTTGCGCTCTTCAATTTCATCCCCGTGCCTCCTCTCGACGGCCACTGGATATTGTACGGAGTGCTGCCATATAATGCGGCCAAAGTCCTGGAGCGGATCAGTCCATACGGTTTCATATTGCTTTATGCATTGATGTTCATGAACTTTTTCCGATTCATATTTATTCCCGGCGACTGGGCTCTTGCTTACCTGCGCGATCTGTAGGACCTTGGAATCCGGAAGGAAAATATGGAAAGTAGCGAGAGTACGACTCCGGAAGCCAACTCCGTAGAAGGAGCCGGGATTACCATCAAGCTGGACGCTTTCGAGGGCCCACTGGATCTGCTTCTGCATCTGATCAAAAAGGAGGAGGTCGACATCTGGAATATTCCAATCGCTCGCATCACGGAGCAGTATCTGGAATATCTGCAGATTATGAAGGATCTGAACATAAACGTTGCCGGGGAGTGGCTTCTGATGGCGGCTACTCTCATTTACATAAAGTCGAGGATGCTGCTGCCCCCGGATCCGGTGGCGGATTCCCAGGACGAGGTGCAGGAGGATCCTCGAAAGGAGCTTGTCTATCAACTGCTGGAGCATCAGAAGTTTAAAAATGCGGCCCAGATGTTATACACCCGGGAGGAAGTCGAAAATTCCGTCTGGAACAGGCCGCCCCAGGACGTCATCGACGATCGGAAGGAGGTAGTGGCAGCTACACTCTTTGATCTGGTGAAGGCCTTTCACGAGATTGTCGAGCGGTTCGAGTCCCAGCGGGCCATGGAAATGACACAGGAGGAGGTTTCGATCGAGGAGAAGATCGAGCACATTCGCCGGCTCCTGCTGGTACACAACACCATGTTGTTCTCGACCTTCTTCGACGAAGCCAGATCCAAGCGCCATCTCATTGTCACGTTCCTTGCGCTTCTGGAATTGGTTCGACTGCGCGAAATCTGGATCTACCAAAAAAAGGCTTTTGACGAGATTTATATTACAAAAGGCGGATCCGCGGCGGAGAACACTTAGCTTATGGAACTGAACGAACTTGGGGCGATACTCGAAGCCATCATTTATGTGTCAGACGATCCGGTAAAACTGAATCAGCTGAGGGAAGTGTTCCCGGAGGAGGAGCCGGAGCAGCTGGAACAGGCTTTGAAGAATCTGATGGAAGAGTTCAACACGCGGCCGGGAGGAATGCTGATTCGCGAGGTGGCGGGAGGCCACCGTATGACCACCCGCCCGGAGCATCACGAGTATATCCGTGCCTATCTGAAGAC
>DASQID010000003.1:0-4726 GCA_035631775.1 Acidobacteriota bacterium | reverse complement strand
CATTTTTGACACGATCAACACCGACGTAGTGGTGCTCGCCGTCCTGGCTTATGTAGCTTTCCTGCATTTCACGCATGCATCGGGCGATGCGCAAGCACCGGACTCCCATCGACATCTCACCGCGTTCGCCGGGAAGGGCTGGGTGACGGTGCCTTTGGCCGCTGCCGTTCTGTTTCCCGCGTTCTGGTACACGGTCAAGAGGCCTTATGATTCGAATGTATCCCTGACCCAGGGGATTGCGCTGGAGAAGGGCCTGGATCCGCAGTCGGGCAAGATGCGATTCATCTACATGGAGGAGATCGGCGATCTATTCAAGAGGGCCGACCGGATTCAGACGACCGGCCGGTACGAGGTGCGGGAAGAGTATGCCAATTATGCCTCCGAGCTTGCGAAGGAACCGTTGGTCCCGGCGGAGACAAAGATAGTGGTTGTTAGGGAAGCACTCGCGCTGCTCGAGGAATCCATCCGGCAGGATCCGGCATTTGCGCGGCGCTATATGTATCCCTCGAGTCTGATAAACATGACCTTCGGCGTTCTGCAGGAGACGCATCCCGGGCTGGCACGAGCGCTGGCCGAGAAGACTCTCTCGTGGCTGCAGCGGGCGGAGGGCCTGGCTCCCACGCGTCCCCAGGTGTTTCTCGAAAGGGGCCGAGCGCTTGCGTCATTGAAGCGGATTGACGAAGCCGCCTCTGCTTTTCAGGTGGTCACAAAACTGATCCCGTGGGTCAAGAGCCCTCATCTGGAGTTGTTCGCACTCTATGTTTCCGCCGGCCGCTTCGAGGATGCCGCGAAGGAGCGAGAGAAAATGGCGGCTCTCCCACTTGCCCTGTCTGTTTCGGATTACGACAGTCTTATACGCCTGTGCATTTCCCGGAAGGCGTTTTCGGAGGCAGTTGCCCTCTATCAGCGGCGATTGGCGCTGACTCCCGGTGACGCGGTGGCGATGGCTCATCTTGCGGCGACCTACCGTGACATGGGAGACATGGAATCCGCGCGCCGGACGGCTTTGAGTGCGGCGGCGCTCTCTCCTCAAATCGCGGCAGGCCTGCAGGAATTCCTGAAGACCCTGGAAGACCCGAAGTAGTTTCGCGGCTCGAGAAAACCCGCCCTGGCCCTCGAAGGCGAGGGGCTTGAGCTGTGTCGTCTGAGGGCGACTGTTGATTAATTTCTGTCGCGAAACTCCACGAATCGCATGTCAGGTCGGGCCCCGGAGGGGCCCAAGCAAGTAGCCGGGGGCGCAAGCCCCCGGATAGGATGTTGCATAATATCGAGCCCCGGCAGGGGCGAAAGGACTTTGTAACGCCATGTGTTATCTGTCGCCCCTTCAGGGCTCTGATCTTTCTTGACAATCCCAACCCCGGGCTGCGCTTCGCTTGCCCGGGGCTATTGGCTGGCGCCCCTCCGGGGCGCTTTCGGCGCGATAAAGCACTTTCGCGACAGAAACTAAATAGGCGATTCCATAAATATCGTCACGTATTTTACGGACACGCATAAACGCGGATGAACACTGATCACGAAGGTAGAAGCGGCGTGCAAAGTCGCCAGAGGCTCTCCGGCTTTTGCTGTGTTTCATCCGGAGCCCGGAGTCAAGCACGCGCCCTCCTTATCAGAAATCGGAGCTTCAAAGAGTCTGGGCGGTATTTACGTAATCGACCACTAAGGCTTGGGTGTCTTAAGCGTGTTCAGGAATTCCTGGAGTGCCGCAGCCACCTGCGGGGACAATGTTGCGGCTTTCATTGCAGTCTGCCGGGCCAATTCCATCTGTCCCGAATCCCGGTAAGCAGAAGCCAGGCGCGCCATCAGCAGGGGATCGTTGGGCGACTTCTCAAGTTCTTCCTTGAACAAGGCCACCACCGCCGCGAACTGCTTCTTGGAACCATACAGGCGGATCAGCCTGTCGTAGTCGGCGGCGGTCAGCGGGAAGGATGCCCTGAGCTTCTGCCATTCCCGCGCCGCATCGTCGTAGCGTCCGGCGGAGACGTACAACGCGACGAGAGTGGTTCGTCGTTCCATGATCTCCGGGTTCAGGGCGGATGCGACTTCCATTTCCGGGATCGCTTCCTGCGGGCGCCCCAGCGTCATGAGTGCCTCGGCCCGGTCGATGAAGATCTGCGGGCGCGTCGGGCTGAGGCTCTCGGCCTTCCGCAGCAGAACCAGCGCCCTCTCGCAAAGGGAGCGTGCCAGCGCGGGATCAGACTGTTCAACCGCGCTGATGATTTTGTTTGTGAAGGTGGAGGGATACAGATACCGCCTGGCGCTGTTCGGATCCAGCGCAATGGATTCTTCCAGCTTTGCCAGGGCCATTCTGGCTACCCGCACTCTGACATCGAGCGGAACGTCGGGCACCTGGACAAGTTCCGAGGCGTAGTTGGCAAACTCCTCCCACACTTCGAGCTTGCCGGTTGTGCGATAGGCGCCCGCCTGCTGGAAGAGGTCAATGATACTATCTCGAAATACATATCGCGCAGTCTTCAGCCTTGCGTCGATCGCTTTTTCGAGCGCGATTGCGTAATTGAGCCGGAAGTTGGATGCACCCGGCTTCTGGACCGTCCACCAGAAGACCACAGCCAGTATTGCGGCCGCGCCGACGATGACCAGACTGCCCCGGCGGAGATTCGTTGTGCCGCGTGTGTCTCGGGCAGGAGTTTCGGACTGGCCGGTTTTGCTCCCGCTAAACAAGAAGGCCACATAGGCAAGCAGGAGAAAAACAATCACGTTGGTGTTCACCGTATCGAAGCTGAAAAGATTCTGAAACAGGTACGCTGCCAGGAGCGCTGCAATCATCAGGGTGTGGGACACCTCCCTGGTGCGGCGCCACTGGCGCAGCAGGAAAATGAATACCAGCACATAGAAGGTGAGATACGCTCCCAGCCCCAGCAAACCGCTGGCCGCTCCGACTCCCACGATGACGCTGTGCGCGCGGTCGTACCAGACACCGGCTTCGGGGTACGTGAGAATGCGCGGGGGGAAATGCAGGTCGAAGGCATACTTGTAGTTCTCCGGGCCCCACCCGAGAATGGGCCGGTCCAGAATCCCGAGCACTCCTGCCTTCCAGGCCATGACGCGCTCTTCCGAGAATGACACGGATGCAAGGCGTGACAGCGTGGGTTGATTCCGCACCCAGGGAGAATTCCGGTTGAGCCACACCAGGGCGGGCAGCGACATGAGGATGAGGAAAAGCGATGCCGCCGTCCATCTCAATCGCTTCCCGGCGCCGGCCCATAAGTACAGGACCGAAAAGAAAGCGAGCGAAGCGGCCAGACCCACCACGGCCGCGCGCGTCTGACTCTCGTTCATCCAGAACAGATAGTAGAGACCGAGCGCGCTCAGAAACGCCGCTCCGAAGGCCACATTTCGGCGCGCGAAGAACCAGGCAACACTGGCACTGTGGAGGAGCAGGGCGAACGAAGCAATCGGCACCAGAGACAGGCCGGCCGACAAAATGCCGGGTCCTCTCCCTGGAACCGCGACGTCCCAGATCACGAGGAAGGCATCCAGCGCGAACAACAGCAGAAGCCAGACCTTTGCGATGAATGGAAATATCTCGTCCCTATCCTTTCGGCTGAGAAACCAGACGGCTATGAAGAAGTTGAGCATCATCTGAACGCCGAAGAATATGGGATTGCCGGTCGCACCCTGGATCCTTCCCCGGAGGCTCGAGCCAAAGATGAAGTTCAAATCGAGATACTGAACCAGGCCCGTCAAGCCCATGATGGTGCCGAAGAAGAGCGAGGCGGTGAACAGAACGAGCCAATCGCGTTCCTGCTTGAGCGTCTGCGTCAAAACGAGGAAATACGCCAGCAGGTGCAGCTGGGTAATCATGCCGCCCATTCGCGTGAAATCGCCCCACCAACTGTTCCATGCACTGACGCTGATGCCGGGAAGAGAGCTGATGAGCATGATGCCGAAGTAGGCGAGGAGTGCGTAGATGATCTTATTGAAACGGGGTCTGTGGGGCGGAGAGGTTACAGCCAGGAGGACATACAGAAGCACCATTGCCTGGACCACCAGGCGAAAGAGGATGCTCTTCAGAAATACGTATGGGTAATAAAAATCCTCGTTGACCACCAGGGGCAGAAAGAGAGCTGCGCAGCCGAGGATCTGAATGCCCCGTGACAGATAGCGAGTCGGTTGTGTCCCTTTATGGCCATGCGCACCGGCCGAATTGTTAGTTATTTTCCCTGACTGCCGGCCGGCAGCCCTCGGTTTAGGCATGAATAACCCCCCTTGCAATGCACGCCGGGGGGAAACGGCTTGCAGCGAGGTTGCGGTCTGTTTTATTACATCTGAACAGTGGAAAAGGCAAACACAAACTCTCTGTCACTTTCTCATTGAGTCTTGGAGTCTCTGAGGTGGCTTTTCAAACCCTTAAATACTCAAAAGGCCCCCGCGGCATTAGCCTTGGGGGCCTCTTCTGGAGATAAGAGATAAGGGACGCTCCCCTGTTTCCAGCCGGCTACCTGTAATTAACGGCGCCTATCTATTAATCAACAGGGTTTATCTATCGCCTTATTATAGTAATTCGATTAAGGTAAACCACCGCCTCTGGCGGTGAGACTCGAAAGGGCTTTGCGGTTCCGGCGTTCGTTGGACAAGATGAGACATGGAAATGCAGGGATCAACCATAACAGCAAGCCCACGCCCTGGAAGGGCGCAGAGCCAGTAGCCCCGGGCAAGCGCAGCGCAGCCCGGGGTTGGGAATCGAGGAAGTCGAGAGCCCTGGAAG
>DASQID010000002.1:0-8432 GCA_035631775.1 Acidobacteriota bacterium | reverse complement strand
CAGCTAGATCTGATTGCCGGATCCGTGGCTGTCCCCGAACTGCGCTTTCCGGGTGAGACGCTTCGGGATGAACTCGAGGGCCTGGCAAGGATCATCATCGAGGTCTGCCGAAATCATATTGGAGTACTGCGCGCCATGCTGGCCGAAGCCTTGCGCAGCCAGGAATTCGCTGAGGTCTTTTATCGGACGTTCATCCTCCGTGGCCGCCAGCTGTTTGACGAGTTCCTTGCGGAGAGAAAGAACCTGGGCGAGCTCCGCTCTGATCTGGATATAGATACAGCCGCTGCCTCGTACCTGACCTCCCTGATTATGTCGCTGATTCTAATCGAATTATTCGGCGGTAAATGCGTGGAGAAGGTCGACGACGAGAGGCTGGCAAAGGGAATGACCGACCTGTTCCTTCGGGGCGTCTTGCCTCAGGGGGACAGCGCGCGAGCACGGCAGCCTGAACCAGCATGAGAGACTAGAGAGCCTCCCGATCTCGTCACCTCCGGAAGAAGCAACGGAAATTCGAGGCCCGAAGCCCAACCCGGGGAAGCCACCACCATATAAAAACTCTCGCCATGCCCCGCCAGCGCGCCGTTGATGCGTATGTTCTCTCCGTTAAACGTGTACTCCAAGGTCAGGTTGCACCTGCCGTTGATCGTGTACGTCCCCTCGAAATCCTCCTGGACGTGCCGGCCCGCGCAGTTGGCGAGCGCGCATGGAAGGCTTCTCCGGCGCCTACCAGGTTGATGTGGGTGGAAGCATCAGTGCGCCACAGAGTCGAGCAGGTCCGTTTCACCGGATTGGACGGCTCCTTTCCGACGGCGAGGGTCATTTCGCCGCGGACACGATTGCGAACTACGGGGGACCATTGTCCCTGAAAAGTTCGCCGGCACTTCTCGCTGAATGCTCGATGCCTCCTGACTTTGAAGTACAACTATCACAACCAGGCGATCACAGTCACCGGACCGCTCGCTGGACATAGTGAGGCTTTTTACGTTGTCGTTACAACTCAAGGCTGGGCAGTCGCCGGGGCACTCAGGGCACAGCAGTAGTGTTGTAGCCGAGCCGGGTTTGCTCAAATACAAGAAGCGTATTCGGGTTCTGGCTGCGGGAAGCGCATACGGCCGAGTGAATGGCTCGGTGCAGTCTTGGACATCACCCTGGAAAGAATTGCAGGAAGGACAATGGCTGATACCTACGATGCAATCATCTGCGGTGCCGGATCCCTGACGGCACTTATGACAATCTGGCGTTCACGGGATTCGGAACCTGGAGCGGAGACTCCAATCCTCACATCGCGACAGTGCAGTTCGCCACTGCGCCGGATGCGCCTTACATCAGTATTTTGATCGACGGTGGTCAGGTCTCGAACGTGGACACGAAACCACTCGAAAATCCAAAGCCCTGACAAGCCCTTAAGCCGAAGGGAAGGTAGCTCACTGAAATCGTTTGACAGAATTAGTAGGTCAAGTTAGGCTGGCGCTCACAATGGGTTGTCGTTTTGGTGCTTTGAGCGCACACCAACCGCTCATCACTCGCTGGTGAACATGTATCGAAGATTGGGTTTATTGACGCTAATTGTGCTGATCATAGCTTCCAATACAGGCTTTGCCTCCAACTTTTCTATTTTCGAGAATGGGGTGAGAGCATCGGGAATGGGTGGAGCATTCGTGGCGATCGCCAATGACGGGTCGGCGATCTTTTATAATCCCGCAGGAATTGCCTTTCAGAAGGGAACACGGCTACAGATGGATAGCTTGGGCGTCATCGGCCTGTTCCGGTTCTTTCCTTCCAGCACACCTCCTGGAACGGTGGTCCCAGAGAAGGGCTTTAACGTCAACGTGAAGCCACACCTGATACCGGTTGCGAGCATGTATCTCAGCAAGAGTCTCCCGCGGAAGTTGACGTTTGGCTTCGGATTGTTTGCGCCTTTCGGACTGTCCGCCAACGCAACGAGTTTCAAGGATTCCGATCCCAAGAACACGAAATTCGTCGCCCGCTTTTCCGGCTCAAGGGCGGCGCTTCAATCTTTCTGGTTTCAGCCCACAGTCGCTTATCGACTCACCGAGAATAGTGCTTTCGCTGTCGGCGTCGCCTGGGTGCACACCCATCTGTTCATAGAACAGAGCATTCTCAATCCCTTGGACGATGGCGTGGTATTCGGCCAGCAGGTAGCCTCCAAGGTCTTTCCGGGCACAGATCCGACCCAGGCGGGCAAGTCGATTGCACGTCTCCTGCCCGAGGGACGCTCGCGCCTGGCCGGCACGAGCGATGGCCCGGGATTTAACGCCGGCTACTTGTACCGGCATGAGAAAAGCAAAACCAGCGTCGGCCTCATGTGGCGCAGCTCCGTCGTTCACCACTTGAGCGGGAAGGCATCTTTTGCATTCACGACCGGATACCCATTGGAGGCGTTCGTCGGCAAGGACACTATCCCCAATTTGTTCCCTGCGCAGAGCATAAAGGGCAGCTTCGTCACACCCGCCACCTACAGCATGGGCTTTGCCAACTCGGCCTTCTGGCATAGCACGATTTCGGCGCAGTTCGATATCCAGGACTACCAGCGGTTCAAGGATGTCCCCGTCAATTTCAGCATCACAAAGGATGTTGCCACCCCGGCCGAATTACGCTTGAACTTCTCGATGCGCAACTCCTACATCGCCCGGCTCGGATTCGAAAAATCGATGAGCGAGAGTATGACGATCCGCGCCGGCTACATCTTTGATCGATCTCCGGTGACAGACGCGAGCGTGGGCCCGCTGTTCCCTGACTCCTCTCGCCATAATTTCACTGTAGGTTTTTCGCGCCTGATGATGGGAAACAAGGAGTTTTCGTTCTTCTATCAAGCCATGAAATTCCTGAATCGCACAACTAATGTCGCAGAGAACGACAAAGTCTTCACCAACGGCGAGTATCAGAATTTTGCTCATTTGTTCGGATTCGGACTCCGCATACACTTGGGCGAGTTCGTGCATCCCTTCGATCGATAGTTTGGCCTGTCCCATCCCTCTCCAGGAGACGTGCATCTCGCAAACGCACTTGCGGTCTCGATCGCACGTCAAAAGTGCGTTGCACGCGCATCTCCCCGAATGTGTTTGACACAAATGTGAAAGGGGGGTAGGTTAGAAATCGTTGTTGATCTCCGGTCTCAAGATGGAAACCAAGTCAAGGGCAATCATATCATCAACTTAGGATCTTCCTACTTCTGTCACGGGATGTGGTTCCGCTACCGGCTCGCGCATGACTCGGTAGTAACCAGAAGGCGATTGGGGCGTGGTTTGTGGCAGCATTGTGCGTCTCTCGGGTTCAGAGAATGGGTGCCAGATCCACTTGATGATTAGGAAACCATCCATGGGAACAACCTCCGAGGACAAGATATGAAGACGCAACTCAGACTCCTTACCTTGGCCCTGCTGATTGCTTGTGGACAGCTGCCGGCACAGCAGGCAGCGCTGGACACAACGACTTTCATTGTTATGGGGGGAGGGTTGAGTGCCGGCGTAACTGATTCAGTGCTGATCCAGGAATCCCAGAGGTATTGCTTCCCCGCCCTTATGGCCCGGCAGATGAATGCGATCATGCCTCTTCCGCTCCTCAGGGATGGTGGCCCAGTGCCCGTTATCGCGATGAACATGCGATCGAATAATATTCCGCCGGCAAATCAAAGCACGCTTCGGGCCCTCCCTTTTCCCCTCTTCACTTTCAACGTCTCAGTTCCCTTCCTGAGGGTTTCGGAGGGCTTAAGCAGCCGCCCTGCGCAGCCTCTGGTCCCGGACGGAAACTACAAACAGTCGCTCATCAACCTTGTCTTGGGATACCCAGAGCTGACCATTGAGCATCCCGTGAGCTGGAGTCAAATCGAGTATGTGGAAATGATGGCTCCAACCTTTGTCATCGTGGAGATGGGCTTCGGTGACGTCGCAGAGGGTGCGTTGAGCGGAGACATGGGGAAGATCACCCCCACATCCTCATTCGCCACCGACTACGCGAGCGTGGCAAAACGCCTTAAGGACACTGCCGCGACGGTTATTCTCCTTACCGTGCCGGACCCGACCGACACGGCGTACTTTGCGACCGTCGATCAGGTAGCCGGTGATTTGGGCACAGGTGCGGACCAATTGAGGCAGCAATTCGGGATCCAGCCAGGGGATCTCATCACTCTCGGGGGCCGCGTGGAGATCAGCGAGCGGCTTCAGGGTCGACGAAATGATCCCTTGTCAAATGCAGCCTTGCTCCGTGCATCAGCCGTCGCAACGGTGCAAAGTGCCGTGCAAGGGATGAATTCGGCGATTACGGGCGCAGCCACGACAAACGGATTCAAAGTATTTGACTTATACGCTTTTATGAGAGAGGTGCGGACACAGGGTGTCCGGGCCGGATCCGTCCAGCTCGGGGGGAACTACCCTGGGGGCTTCTACTCGTCAGACGGGGTGTTTCCGACCTTGACCGGCTATGCGGTCCTAGCCAACCGGCTGCTCGACTTCGTGAATGCCACTTATCGGACCGCCTATCCGAATATCGTCTATGATTCAGTGCCGCGGCAGCCCGCCCCTTCGGCGCCTCTCGGACCGGGAATCGAATCCCTTCTTCCGAGGGTGTCGAGGCGTTGACCCACGCAGGCCGCGCTAGGCCGCCTGCTCTCGCCCCGCCCACAGCACATAGCCCAGCCACATGTTGGCCGCTCCAAAAACCACACATGCAATCCAGCGCAACACCACAGGCATGAGAGGGCTCAGACCTAGAATCGGCGCACCCAGGAGCAGCATCACGGCTGCAAAAGCGGGAAATATCTTCGCGCGAATTGTGGCGATGGCAAACAGGATGAATCCCAGCGCGAAGCAGATTCCGGTGAAGGCAAATAGCATTCCCATCGGGCCACCCATCAGAGGTCCTTTTGGATCCACCAGCTCCTTTGCGCGCTCGGTAAGTACGGGATTGATGAAGGCATCGAATATCCCTGCTCCGACGAATAGCGAAGTGCTTACGAACGACAGGAGGAATCCGATGAATCCAAGCGCACCCGATTTCTCCGACTGGCGCCCATAGAGCCCGATCAATCCGATCAAAGTCAGGATCAGGGTAGCGACGAACATCGCGTTCACCATCATCCAGCGCCGGCTCACCACTGCATCAAGTCCGGGGTGTAAGAACCAGTAGAGTGCGGTTCCAAGACCGGCAAGCACGTTGGCCAATCCGCACCACTGCAGCAGTTTCGAACTTGTGAAGGGCATGATCTAACCTCCTGTATCTTGATCGTATGTAAGGCTGGCTCCGCTGTGGAATTCTGCTTCATCGCGATTTCTTCTTAACCTTTGGACCGAGCGATTTGGCGTAAGAGAACGCCCTCACAGTCCACTTCAACAGCACTTCTTCCTCTCTTTTCAATGAGGCAGGAACCACCACATATTCTTTCATGATTCGTCCCGGCATAGGCTCAAAGATTTCCGCTCCAGCCTGCCTCAGGAACTCGGCCCGGTCTTCTTCGCCGAGGCGAAGCACCATGTTTGTCTGGTGCAGACCAGCGAACATCTGACCGTTAACGAAAGAACACGGATAGCCGAACATCTTGCGTTTCTCTGCCTCGGGCGGCAGTCCTGCCTGGAGTCTCGCGAACAGTTCGACAAGTTGCGCAGGGGATTTCTGCCATTTCGGTGGTCCAGCTTGGCCCGCCCTCTTCGAAGAGGGAGATTTTGAACTGGAAACCGCTCTTCCTTTTGGATTGCTTTTTTTCACTTGTGAGTTTCCGGTTGCGATCGAGGAGGTAGAAAAGGGCTCCACCATCGCGATAGTGATCGGTCATTATAGAAAAGCTTCGGGCGCATGAGTACCTATTTGAGCCCGTATAGGCGAAAGATCATATTACAGTGCATCCCGGAAAGTCCAAGGCAATTGACAGCCTTTGAACTGGCTTAAGGGAGTTCCGGCACCACAAGAATCTGCCTCGCGTGATCCTCCGGATTTACTTCCCCTTCGCGGCAGTTCGTGCTAAGTTGGCGCTCAATTATTAATGACCTAATGGATTTGGTTGGGGGGAAAAACTGGTCATGAAAAAGCTTCTTACCATTTTGATTCTGTTGATCTTGACGGGGCTGGCCGGGAACGTTTTTGCCGGCGTGAAGCTACCTCAATCGATGCGGCTCGCCGGGCCTTTGGATGGCTCGCAGAGCGCGTTTGGCGACGAGTTTTACAACTTCCCCGCCATTTATAACGGCCGTGCCATCCCGGGTCGTACCCGATTAAACGGCTGGCTTGAGTTCCGCTTTTCTCCACCGGTTGGAAATCTGGCTGATTTCATATTTATGTATAGCGGTGTGGGAGGCCACGATCAGATATACTTCCCCGGCGGCCAGTCCTATGTTCTAGATCGGAACAGGGCCTTCAATAACGATTGGCTGGAGAGCAAAGGAACGCTCAACCTCGATACCGGTGAGGCTACAATCGAAGTGCACTCCATATTCCGCAATACGATCATCGCTCGGGTTGACAAGGCCAACCGCATCCCTTTCGGCTTTCCAAGCGACTACCCGCCGCTGGACCTGCCGGTTCCACTGCCTTTCACCGACCGCCCGAGCACAGCCCTGAACTTCAAATTCATAATGGATTCGGCAGGGAATATAACAGGAGCCAATTTTGGCGCACAATCAGTCGCTCCCGTGACTGTCCTTCCCGGGCTCGGTTTGTTCATCAATGTCTGCTTCGGATTGAAAGGAGCGTTCTATTTCGCTACTCCGACGCTGTGCCTCCCGGGAACTCCACCGGAGAATTGTCCTAACGATCAGAACAGTCCTGACGGACTCCTGCTGTCAAGCAGCGCCTTCTTTCACCCGCATTTCGAACTAGTGTCCTCTGAGCTGCACGAAGTCCCTCAGAACGTCGCCGCGCCACCCGCCCTGCCTGGCGGAACCACATCGCCGGCCGGGTTGGTCGCTGCGAACGGGAGGCTTTATTACATCGGAGGCCTCGACCCGTCCGGCCCGACAAACGCGCTGCAAGTATATGACCCTGCCATAAACCAGTGGGGCACGGGCGCACCTATGCCGACCGCGGTGACATTTGCGCAGACAGCAGCCGTCGGATCCCGCATATACGTCGTCGGCGGATGGTCTGAAGCCGACGGCACTTCTACCAACATCGTCCAGGTTTTTGATGCAGCCATCAATCGCTGGACGAGGCAACAGGCTGCTCCGATTCCAGTATTTGGAGGTGTATCTGCCAGTGTTGGCGGTAGGATCTTCATCATAGGCGGTTGGACCAATGGTGGCGGCGGCATCCAAGTCCCGACCAACCAAGTGCACATCCTCGATACAGCAACGGGCGAATGGACCACTGGCACGGGTGCACCTCTCGCAGTCGCAGGCGCGAGCATCGCGGTCATCGGCTCGGATATTTACCTCATAGGAGGAATCACAGCAGATCACACAGTTGCGAACTCGGTTTCCATTTACAGCACAACAACCAATTCATGGAGTGCCGGTCCCAGTGCTTTGCGCGGGGTCTATGAGGCCGCGGCCGGATATATAGGCAATCGAATTTACCTGGTCGGGGGACGTTTGTCCGAGGGGGGTACCTGCGATACCGGGCGGATTCAGATACTGGATGTGCTTCGAGGTGTGTGGCAAGACGGGCACGAGCAACCGATTCCAACGGCTGCAGGCGGTTCTGCCGTGTTGAACGGCAAGTTCTATACTGCGGGCGGGCGAACTATGGTTGGCCTGGACCTTCCTCCTGGGGACATTACCGACGTCGTGCAGCGCTACGATCCAGAGTTAGGTTGGTTTCCGTGCAACAGCCGCCCTCTCTTCACTTCCGCAACTGTGATGAATGCCGCCTCCGGACCCGTCGGGCCGGTCGAATTAGCCCCTGGAACTCGTGCGGTGATCCTTGGCTACAACCTGGCGTCATCGACCGTCACGGCAACTGGCGTGAGCATGGCAAATGGTTTCTATACGACGGATCTGCCAACTGCCCTGGGAGGTGTCAGCATAACGGTCAACGGCCGGCCGGCGCCGATCTTCTCCGTCTCCCCCGAGAAAGTGGAATTCCAGATCCCCTACGACATTCCTGTCAGCAGCCGCTTTCGCAGCATGGTTCCACTAGCCCTCATCAGGGAGGGCTCGCCGATTCAGGCTCCGCCGGTCCAGATCGCTCTCATTGCGGCAGCTCCGGGAATTTACGTCTATAACTACGGCGATTACTCGGAGACGTATTTCATGGATGGCGCCAGTGCCGTCGCAAGACACGCGGACGGGAAGCTGATACACCCTTCGCAGACGGCTCACCCGGGAGAAACCATTGCGCTCCAGGTAACTGGGTTGGGACTCGTCGATCCATTGCCCCAAAATGGGCAAAGAGCGTGGGATGACCAGCCCAATGAGGCGATCTTCTCCCCAAAGGTAACCATCGGGGGAAAGGATGCAAGGGTCGTCGCTGCCACACTCAAAGCA
>DASQID010000001.1:0-5498 GCA_035631775.1 Acidobacteriota bacterium | reverse complement strand
CTCCTGCACGACGTCGGAAAGCCTCCCACCTTCTCCATCAAGGAGCGAATCAGGTTCGACGGCCACGTCGAACTGGGCGCCAATATGGCCGGGGAGATCTGCAGAAGGTTGCGCTTGTCCAACGAAGAGACCGAAAGGGTGACGGACCTGGTACTCAACCACCTGCGATTCATGAGCGTTTTCGAGATGCGGGAAAGCACTCTCAAGAGGCTGCTCCGCAAGCCGGATTTCCCCGACCACCTCGAGCTGCACCGCGTGGATTGCCTGAGCAGTCACCGGGATCTCACCGGGTACTGGTTCTGCAAGAGGAAGTACGACGAGCTGAAGAACGCTCCCCCTGCGCCGCCTCCCCTAATCAGGGGCAGCGACTTGATAGAGATGGGCTACCAGCCCGGGCCACTCTTTCGGGACATTCTGGGCGCCGTCGAAGACATGCACCTGGAAGGCAAACTGCGAACGCACGAGGAGGCCTTGAACTATGTGCGGAGAACCTATCCCCTACGTCCGGCTGAGGGGGGCGACCGGAAATGAATCCCTTTGCCGCTTTCGATCAGACCGAGATTACGCCCGCCGGCGTGCGACGGATACGGCAGGGACATCTCTGGGTTTACGCGGGAGATGTCGCGCGCGAACCGGCCGACTCCGGCTCGCCTATTGTTGAAGTTGTGGACTCGGCACAGAATCCACTTGGATACGCGCTTTACAGCAGGCAATCCCAGATCCGGCTGAGGTTTCTCACCCGAGAGCATGCGCGGCCCACCGCCGATCTCATCCGCAACAGGCTACGTGCGTCCGTCGCCCGGCGCCGTCACCTCGATCAGGCGAACACGGCGTGCAGGCTGGTATTCGGAGAGGCGGATCTCCTGCCCTCGATTGTTGTGGACCGGTATGGTGAATACCTGGCGCTTCAGACCCTGTCCAGCGGAGCAGACGCCCTCAAGTCCGAACTTGTGGAAATGTTGGCCGACCTTCTCCGCCCCAAGGGAATCGTGGAGCGAAATGATGTCAAGGCGCGGCGCTTGGAAGGGCTGGAGGAAGTACAGGGGATACTCATGGGCTCGGTGCCGCCCGAGGTGGAAATTGTCGAAGGCGGCGTGCGATTTCTCGTCGAACTCTCAGCAGGACAGAAGACAGGATTCTTCCTGGATCAGCGAGACAACCGCGTCGCGTCGCGCCGATACGCGTTCGGACGAGCCTTGGACTGCTTCACGAACACCGGTGCCTTTGCACTTCACTTTGCGGCCTGCTGCCCTTCCGTCCTGGCGATCGACGTGTCGCCGGCTCCCCTGCTCCAGGCCCGGCGCAACGCAGATCTGAACGGGGCGGCGAATGTGGAATTTCGCGAGGGAAACGTTTTTGATCTGCTGAGGGATCTGGAGCGAGCCGGTGAAAAATTCGACACCATCTGTCTCGATCCTCCCGCGTTTGCCAAAAGCCGGAGTGCGCTGGCCGGCGCCCTGGGGGGTTATAAGGAGATCAATCTCCGCGCCATGAGGATTCTGAGTCCAGAGGGTATTCTTGTAACTTCCAGCTGCTCCTACCATTTGACAGAACCTGCATTTTGGGCGCTCCTCTGCCAGGCGGCGCGGGACGCTCACCGGTACATACAGGTGGTGGAGCGTCGCGGGCAGGCTGGCGACCACCCCGTTCTCGCCACCATGCCGGAGACTCATTATCTGAAGTGTTTTGTGCTGCGGGTTCTATGAAAAACAGGATTCCTGCGCGGGGGGTCATCAACCCCCTGGGCACGGCCGCTGGCCGCTGCGCGCGCCGGCCCGATGACCTGCGCCACAGGGGTATTCTCCGAGCCAAAACGTGATGCTATTCTCGCGCTGGCTCCTCGGACCCGCCCTGGCCTTCCATGGTGACTGCCTGGGGACTACTTCGTGGCGGCAGCGCCCTTCGCGGCCTCCTCAGGAGTTGCATCCTTCGCGCACCGGCAACCGAAGCCGGACAGGTAATTGGGCACGTAAGCCGTCCGGGCCCAAAGCCCGAACCGAGCGCCATAGTGGTAATTTGAGGCTCCCCTGAGTACACGCCAGCGCTTGCCGAAATTTTCATCCTTAAACGTGTTGCCTTTGTAGGACTCATACCAACTTCCCGTCCATTCCTGAACGTTGCCCAGCATGTCATGAACGCCGTACGGGCTGACATCATCAAATTTCCCGATATCCGCGGTGTTTCGTAAGCCAGCCTCGTAGGTATTGCTCTTGTTCGGCTCCCACTTGTCACCCCACGGGAATCGCCTACCATCGGTGCCGCGGGCCGCCTTCTCCCACTCCACCTCGGTGGGCAAGCGTTTACCTTGTGCCTTGCAGTAGGCGGAGGCATCGTTCCACGTGATGTAGATGACCGGGCAGTGCGCTTTGTCGGGCGTGAAGAACGTTCTCCAGTCCTTCCCTTCCTTCGCTCCTTCGCCGGAGTAGCTGTCCTTGATGGCAAAGTCGAGGAACTCGGCGTTGGTAACTTCGTACTTGTCGATCCAGAACGCAGGCAGATTGACCTTCTGCTGCGGATTGGCGTTTTGGAAGTCCTTGTCGTTGGTGCCGAAGGTGAACTCGCCGGCTGGGATCAGAACCATTTCCCCCGGCACCACAGCCGGCTTTTCGGGAACAGCGGGAGCTTGTGTTGTCGGCGTTGCCTCTTCCTTTTTGCCGCAGGCGGCGAGTGCCAGCCCCAGTGCCAGGAGGGCAAAGACAGATGACGCTTTCCTTAACATGACATCTCCTTAAAAGTATTGCGCTTAGCTCAGCTCATAAAAAAGCGGGCCGATTATTACACCACATCAAGAAGGCAGTCAATTGAAGAACGAACGGGGATCGCTCCCAAAACGGCGGCGGCTGCGGGCCGGGGCGAGCCGCACATGCGCATAGTAGTTGCAAATTGCCCGGGGCAGCCGCTATCATGCCCGCGGTCCCATTCCATCAGCTTCGCCGTGACCGCGGGCCCCCAATCTAGGCGCAAGATGGACGAAGAGAACTCGAAGCTCAGGTCCGATATAGAGATTCGTCCCGAGTCCTCAAATCTCGGCTCACCCGTCATCGTCAAGGATCCGGTCACCAGGCGGTTCTATCGATTTACCGCCGTACAGGCTGCGGTGCTCGAGCTGTTGGACGGCACGCGCAGCGCAGACCAGATAGCCGCGGCCGTATCCAAGTCGTCTCGAAGTGAGGTGACGCCGGATCAGATCCGGGAGTTCGGCGGAAAGCTGCGCAAGCTGCTCCTGCTCGACCACCCTGCGTGCTGGTCTAAGCTCGAGGCTGCAGCTTCCCCGCGCAGACGCTGGCTGAGCAATCTGCTGTCGATCAAGGTTCACGCCTTCAATCCGGATGCGCTGCTCTCCAGCCTTTTGAAGAGGCTGAACTTCTGCTTCGGCAGCACCTTTGGCCTCCTGATTTGGCTTGCCGTCGGGGGGGCGGTCATCATCTCCGTCGTCAACTGGCGGTCACTGTTCGTTTCGCTGGGGACGCTGGTTTCCCTCTACTCGGTCCCGCTGCTCCTCATTGTGGCCTTTGGCGTAATGAGCATTCACGAATTTGCTCACGGCCTGACGCTCAAACATTTCGGCGGCAAGGTCGAGGAGATGGGTTTCTTGATTCTGTACTTCATCCCGGCCTTCTACTGCAACCTCAGCGACGCGTGGATGCTCAAGAAGCGAGAGCGGCTACTGGTGACGCTGGCGGGCGGATACATACAACTGTTCCTCTGGGCTCTGGCGACGCTGGCCTGGAGACTCCTCGCGCCCGAAACATTCCTTAGCCGCGTCTGCCTGATCGTGATCGGCTTCAGCGGGATCCAGGCGCTCTTCAACTTCAATCCCCTGATAAAGCTGGACGGATACTACCTTCTGAGCGACTACATCGAGATACCGAACCTGCGGGCAAAGGCCTGGCATTACATCGGGCGGAGGCTCAAGGGCTGGTTCTTGTGGAAAGACAGTGCTGACAATGTGGGGGTCAGTCCCAGGGAAGCGCGGATATATGCCGCATTCGGGACGGCCTCATTCCTCTTCACCGCGGGCCTTCTCGCTCTGATGTTCGATCGTCTGGGAACCTGGCTCGTCAAGGAGTTTCACACCTGGGGTGTGATTCTGATTTCCGCACTCGTATTCGCGGCGCTCCCGATTTCGCGCAAAGAAAAGGAGAAGGAGACCGAAGTTTCCCGCTTCAACATTCCTCTTCGCATAGTGATCAGGTTCAGGAAGGCGCCGCGCTTGCTCATCCTTCTCTGCGTGCTCCTGGTAGTGGGACTACTCCCATGGGAGATGAAGATATCCGGGGACTTCACCATTATTCCGAACAAGAGCGTTTCCCTGAGCCCGCAGGTGGAAGGGATACTGAAGGAGATTCGAGTGGATGAGGGCGACCGCGTTCGCAGCGGCGACCTACTTGCGGAAATGGAAAATCTCGAGCTCAGCAATTCCTACGAGGATACCAGCGGAGAGCTGGCTACCCAGGAAGCGACGCTCCAGTTGCTCAAGGCCGGTGCCCGGCCCGAGGAAATCGACAAGGCGAAAAGGCAGGTAGAAACCAAGCGTGCGGAACTCGAGACCGCGGGACAGGTGGAACAGGAGCTGAAAGTGCTCGCGGAGACGGTGGCAAAGAAGGAAGTGAGCGTGCTCAACGCCGAGGCAAACTACCTGCGGACACAGAAGCTGCTCAAGGACGGCCTCATTTCAAGAAACGATGCGGAGCGAGACGAGACCGCATATGCCGTGCAGCAGAAGGAACTCTCGGAGGCCAAGGGTCAGCTGAAGGTCCTGGAGGAAAGAACCGACAACACAAAGCGGGTCAAGATAAAGGAGTTGGCCCAGGCCGAGAGCGAGCTTCGCATTTTATTGGCGGGCACACGCAAGGAATCGATCGAGGCGATGGAGGCCGAAGTCAAGAAGCTCGTCGACAAGAAAAACAATCTCGCGCAGCAGTTGGAGTGCTTGAAGATTCGCAGCCCCATCCAGGGCGTGGTGGCCACGCCGCACCTGAAGAATCGGGTGGGGCAGTACCTGAACAGGGGCGACTCATTCTGCGACATCGTCAGCGAGGGCGTTGTCATCATCGACATGCCGGTTCCCGAGAAGGAGATCGCCGACGTCCAAGCGGGCCTTCCCATAACACTCAAGGTTCGCGGCTATCCGAGCCGGACTTTCCAGGCGACGGTGATGTCCATCGCTCCGGTCGCGGTAGAGCAGGATCTCGAACGCATGGTCATGGTTCAGGGAGAGCTGAAGAACACCGACGGGAGCCTCAAAGCAGGCATGACCGGGGTGGGCAAGATACTCTGCGGCAAACGGATGATCGCTCAACTGGCTTCCAGACGAGCGCTGCGCTGGCTCAGAACCGAGTTTTGGGAATACCTGCCCTAAGGGCTGGCGCAAGAATAAATTCACATTTTGGCGCGAGCACCGTCGCGCCTGCGGCGCTCCTGGGGCGGGCAGATGCGAGGCGCCGCGACGCAGGCGATATCGGTGTATATCGTCGAGGAGCGGCAACGAAGCAGAT